>JAUIFT010000467.1 GCA_030430345.1 Calditrichia bacterium
AAGAAAAAAATGATTTAAAATACAGCGCAAAGAAAGCCTGCGGATCATTTGCGGAAAGAATTTACCCGGGCGTTTATTGCGTATGGTGATCGAATTTGAGAAAGCGGATTATCTGAACATGAAAAAGCAATCGATGCATCCACAGCAGCACCTGTTGTTTTTTCATTATAGAGCGGGAAACGGGATTCGAACCCGCGACCCTCAGCTTGGGAAGCTGATGCTCTACCAACTGAGCTATTCCCGCAGCACCATCAACTGCTTCTGCTTTAATTATACGTAGAAAAATGTCCAATGTAAAATTTTCAATGTCCAAAATAAAAGTTTCTCATCAGGAAATTGGATATAAGCACTGAAAATTTTGGACATTTTTTCTGCACTACCACCGAACTACCGCCCGCTAGCCGCAACTTTCCGGCTTCTTCCGTAAAATATTTCACATTCCACGTTTTTTTACTTTGACTGCGGAAATTTCATATTATATTGGGGTTTAAGACGGCAAACCTGATAATTATAAGCTTCCCGAAAAAAATCCTGAAAAAAAATTCAATTTTGTGACCAATCGCACCAACATTTTCAAATTCTTTCTTTAAATTCGCCGATTTTTTCTTTGACAAACGCTATCACATGTATTATATTCGTCTTGCCAACACTGATCTACACAGTTGCTTTTACTAAGTTTAACCAAAATAAAAGAGGTCTTGAATGGGGCTTGAGCTACGATCCACTCGCGTTAGTCATCGTTTCTCGTTGGAGAAGTATTTGGATGAAATCAGTCAAATACCATTGTTAACACCGCAGGAGGAAATTCTCTACACCCGACGTATCAAGCAGGGGGATCAGGAAGCATTAAACAAGTTGATCCGGGCAAATTTAAGATTTGTTGTTAAGGTCGCCAAAGAATACCAAAATCAAGGGCTGCCTTTAACCGATTTGATCAACGAAGGAAATTTAGGTCTCATTAAAGCAGCAAAAAGATTCGACGAAACCCGCGGATTCAAATTCATCTCTTACGCAGTTTGGTGGATTCGTCAGTCCATTCTCAAGTCACTCGCGGAATACTCCCGGGTGGTCCGCTTACCGCTGAACCGGGTGGGCTTAATCAGTAAGGTAAATCAATTGGTCCGCAATTTAGAACAGAAGTATAACCGCGAACCTTCCTATGAAGAAATCTCCAACGAACTTGAAATTTCTATCCCAGACATCTCCGAAGCAATGAGCAGCAGCGCCTTCCACGTATCGCTGGATCAACCGATCCATCGCTCGGAAGATGGCACCATGAAGGAAATTATCCGCAACCCGGACAGCAAGATGCCCGATGGCGACCTGGTAAAAGAATCTCTGAAGCAGGAAATCCGCCGCGTGCTGAAATCGCTGACCCCACGGGAAGAGAAGATTATCAAGATGTATTTTGGTGTGGATTATGAGCGTCCTTACACCCTGGAAGAGATCGGCGAACGGTTAAAGCTGACCCGCGAAAGAGTGCGCCAGATTAAAGAACGCGCCCTGATTCGCCTTCGTCATCAGTCCCGTTCCCAGAATCTTCGTTTGTTCCTGTAATCTTTCCCAACATTGCATTAAACTTTTTACCGGCCTGTATCTTTTTCAAAAGTGCAGGCCGGTTTTGTGATATCCCCGACACCCCTTCCCTTCCCTTTCCCTTATAAACTTATACCTTCCATGGTTTCACTTGTCATTGCGAGGCGTATTCTGCCGAAACAATCCCAAGAGTAAACAGGAAAGTGGTTGCCACGCCGCATCCGGCGGCTCGTCCAGAAGGGAGCCCTCTGGGGCAATGACATGCTCTATTTATAATAATTTCAGTCATTAAATTATCAGGGGAAGCGATTCAAAATCAGGCGAATTCGGAGGGAAATTTTTCCGAAAAATCCTGATTTCATCGATCGACCATAAAATTAATCTTTTACCTTTTTGAACCGATCTGATATTGTTATTTTAGCACGGCGATTTTCGGATTTTCGTTTTTTCTGGCAACCATCGGCAATCCGCATCCCGTCGCAACAGAATATGATATTTGTTCAAGCTCAATCTACTATTTGGAGGAATAGACTTTTGAAGAACACGTTAATGACCAGTGTCTCCGGCGTACGTGGCGTAGTTGGCGACAGCCTTACCCCGGAAGCAATTACCAAATACATTCATGCATTCGCCCAGCCACGGGCAGGACAAAAGGTTGTTGTTGGCGGCGACCCGCGCGTTAGCCAGCGTTTTGTTCGTCCCCTGGTAAAAGCAGTATTGATGGCCAGCGGCTGTCATGTCATCGATATTGGCATCACCCCTACCCCAACCGTGCAGATTGCGGTTGAAAAACTCCATGCCTCCGGCGGCATTGCGATTACCGCCAGTCATAATCCGGTGCAATGGAATGGCTTAAAGTTTATTGGGAGCGATGGCCTCTTTCTGCCGCAAAGTGCGGTAGATAAGCTTTTTAAGCGAGCGGATAACCCGAAAAAAGAATATGCCAGTTGGAAAGATCTTGGCAAAGAAGAAAGTTATCCCGATGCGATTGATGATCACCTCAATATGATTTATAAACTTCCTTACATCGATGTCGAACTCATTCGCAGCAAGAAATTCCGGGTAGTGCTGGACTGTGTGAATGGCGCCGGCGGGGAGATCATCCCGAAAATGCTCGAACATTTAGGCTGTGAAGTTATCGGTTTACACCTGGCGCCGACCGGCATTTTTGCCCATACCCCGGAGCCGGTGCCACAAAACCTGACCGAACTGGCGGAAGCGGTAAAAACCCATGAAGCGGATATCGGCATCGCCGTCGATCCCGACGTAGATCGCTGCGCCTTAATCGGAAACGATGGCAATCCGCTGGGCGAAGAATACACGCTGGCGCTGGCAGTCAAATATATGCTGACCAAGAAATTGGGTGAAGTGGTCATCAACCTCTCTACTTCCCGGGTGATTGACGATATTGTCGCTTATCACAACTGTATGCTCACGAAAACAAAAGTCGGTGAAATTAATGTCGCGGACAAGATGCGTGATATTGGTGCGGTAATCGGAGGTGAAGGTAATGGCGGTGTAATCCTGCCGGATATCCACCTGGGTCGTGACGCGCCGGTCGCAGCCGCGCTAACGCTGCAGCATCTCGCGGAATTCGGCGGCTCTCTTACCGAGCTCAAGCAAAGCCTGCCGCAATACTACATCGTTAAGGATAAAGCTTCCCTGGGCGATGTCGATCCGGAAGGCGTCATTGAGTCCTTTAAAGAAAAATACCGGGATGAAAAGCTTGATCATTCCGATGGTCTGCGCATCGACCGGCCGGACTCCTGGATCCACCTGCGTAAATCGAATACCGAGCCGATTATGCGCATTATTGTGGAAGCGCGCACCCCGGATATCGCCTGGCAGATTCTCCAGGAAGCAAAGGAGACGGTAGAAAACCAGAAGGCCTGATCCACCCCATAATATGATTTGCATCCCGGTAGTGTTTCCTATATATTTTATTTAACTTACGAACGCTACCGGGATTTTTTATACCGCCGAGGAAGAGGGATGTCACCTTACGAGATCATTGCCAGGAAACGGGATAAGCAGAAGCTTTCTGCCCGCGAAATCGATTATTTTATCAGCGCATACCTGAAAGATAAGGTGACCGACTATCAGATCACCGCCTTTCTGATGGCGACCTACCTTAACGGCATGGACAGCGA
>JAUIFT010000468.1 GCA_030430345.1 Calditrichia bacterium
ACCCCGATGAATGGTTTGCGTCCTATCTTTCGTTTATTTCCCCTTATCTTGAAGTGGCTGCTGAAAAGCAGCTGAAACAATGTATTATAGCGACAGAGCTCGGTAATACACTGGATTTTCCACTTCATTGGGAAGCGCTGATTGATAGTATTCGCGGCCGTTTTAGCGGAGAGCTGGTTTATGCCGCTTCCTGGGACGAAGCGGCAATCGTGCCCTTTTGGGATTTGCTCGATTATATCGGGGTAAATTTTTATTTCCCGGTTAGCAGCCGAAAAAATGCCGATCGATTTGAAATCCTGAAGGGATGGCAGCCCTGGTTGAATCGCCTGGCGCAACTGCAAGAAGAAACCGGGAAAAACATCCTGCTTACGGAAATCGGCTACCGCAGCATCGACGGCGCGGGAATGAATCCCCCCGATTTTACAACTATCGCAGAGATTGACCTGGATGAGCAGGCGGATCTTTACTGGACAGCTTTTGAAGCCACCCGGGAAATTAGCTGGATAGAAGGCATGTATTGGTGGAATTGGCTGGCCAATGGCGACGGCGGCAGCTTTAACCGGGATTACACACCGCAGGGCAAACCCGCGGAAAACGAAATGCATAAAGCCTGGAAACTGAATGAATAGATCCTATTGTTGCCGGAAACGACTGCGAACATTGATCTGGCTATTCTTATTGAGCATAACGTCCATTCAGGGCAATAACGATAGTTTGCAAACATCACCGTCATTGCGCAGCGGTGCGATTATTCTGGGAATTGGCGGCACCCTGACCGCCACGGATGGCATTACAACGATGGCATTGGGCCTTCGCCTCTCGCAAATCTGGCATAAAATTGGGGATGGTATGTTCGCCGGGGAAGTGGAAATGGACTATGCGCACGTCCGGTCTGCGGATCAAATGACGTTACTTGGCAGACTCTCCTGGCAGCAACCACTGGAAAACAGTCTGCTTCATTTGATCTTTTCTGCGGGGAGTGGCATACGTCAGGAGTGGGTGGGCAGTTTCCGGAAGCATTGGTATCCGCTGGAGGGGGCTGTTGCCTTACGAGCAATGATTTCCCGGAAAAGTGCGATACGCTTTAGTTATCGCTTTACGCGCCTCTTTAATGTGGCCACCAGCAACTTCAATGAACATCGATTGGTTGTAGGGATATCACTCTTTTTCAGAAATTAAGCCTAAAACTCTTTTAATAACTCTGAACGCTGAACTTCC
Organism: Calditrichia bacterium; assembly: GCA_030430345.1. The sequence goes on from JAUIFT010000468.1 coordinate 1,219, forward strand.
AACTTTGAACTTAATCTAAAAATACTGTCCGGCGCCAATAACAAATCCCCGTCCTTTTTCTTCAGTAACACTAAATCCATAGTCGACCCGAAAAATAAAGTTGTTCAGGCGGCGAATCTGCACCCGAAAACCGCTGCCGAAGAAGGTAACATTATTTTCTTCCTGAAAAGCAGTGGAAAGGGCTTGTCCGGCAGGTCGCCAGGCGGAGATATCGCTGAAGAATACCCATTGGAAGGCTCCCATCTGACCACGCTTGAGCGTATGACGGTACTCCGCGTTTAAGGTAAACTCCGCGGTGCCGCGTGCCACGCGATTTCCCGAACCTCGCACCGTTAAGTAACTGTCGAGCAGGAAGGGAACGAAAGGGGAGTCTTTGTTCGTGGAAATCCCCGCCCGAAAACGCATTGCCAAATTGCCTTTCTCACCAAGATGCGCAAACCAGCGGGAGACATTAAGCAATTTCCAAAATAGTTCTTTTTCTCCGTTGGTTTTCACCGTTTCGATATTGGTCTCATTGGCGAAACCATTTAAGCGGATACCAAAATAATCGATATAGCGATGCTGGAGTGCCAGTTTATAAAGCATTTTATCGAAACTAACGTTATCCGGGCCCGGTGCCCCGGGTTCATTATCAAGCGAATTTTTGTTGTATTGCTCGTCGAGATATCCGGCACTGAAAGTAATACTGTTCTGAAAATCGGGGTTATAATTGACAGCGCCGATCAGTACCCGGTGGTCAACGTCGTAAACTGCGACAACATCATTAAAATAAGCTGGTTCGGTTGTGGAAAAATTGGCTGCTTCAAAGCCGAGTCCCCAATGCCTGTTAAATAAATAGGGGAGTTGAGAATAGAATGCGAAAGAATGCCGGTCGTAGTAGCGGTAATAACCGCCAAGCGTATTGCCTTCGCCGCGCCAGTTATAGTCGGCGCCGCCGAGCTGAAACCAAAAATTATTGCTAACACCGCCAAAGTTGATGATCGGTAAGAGCGTGATCAATTCCTGGCATTGGAACACCAGAACATAGCCCGCCGGAGACATGGTCAGTGCCGCGTCTATTTCCAGGAAAAGCTGTAAATTTCGCAATACCTGAACATCCCGGCGGATTACCAGGGAATCTGGCACTGCACCAACCCGGGACTCCAGGAATTGCATCAGGTAAGACGGACGGGTTTTTTGTAACCCTTCGAAACGAATATCCTGAATAGTCTCTGTGCCTGAAAAAACTGCTGTCTGGAAGATCAAACAGCAGGTAATAATTATTTTTACCTTCATACCGTATAAAGATACGGCAGGAAATTTTGATCATCAATTAAATAATAGTCGACATGCTTTTAGCGAATCAGGCGGAAGCCGAGATTGAAGGTTTGCCCGGCCCCCTGATTTTCCCCAAAGAGAAAATTGGTATAGAGTGTTTCCAGTTCTATGCCCGGGGTTAACTGGTATTTTAAACCGGCCCCCGCCTGACCGTAATAAGCACTCCAGATGCTGTTGCCTTCGCTTGGATTAACATCCCAGAAAGGGGTAAATTCCAGCGGGAAATAAAATGTCCACTTTCCGGACGGATAATAATTGACCAGTGCTTTTAACGGGGTATAAAAATCTTCGAAATCCGAACCAAAACGGAAGAAAAGGCCAGACTCCAGGTAAAGCAGAAATTTCTCATTCAGGCTATAATCATAGAAGAACTGCGTCCACCATTGCAGATCATCAAAATCGACAAAGGGAGAAGTATCACTTTCACTACCATCCAGATCGCTGGCCAGGGGCAGGAGCAGACTGGTTTGCACAGCAAAACTGGATAGAGAAGCAAAGGGAGTCGCTTTAATTTTCGGGCCAATATGAGATAAGACTACCCGGCTGTTATTGTCGCTGGTAAATTTGAAGGTGGCAAAGGGGGAGCTGTCCTCGCTGTCGTTTCTCACGGCCTTCAAGAGGAGATCCACGCCGACATTCAGGCGTGGAGAAATACCAACCAGAAAATTATTAATGCTGGTGAAAAAATTACTGCGGCTTCCCAGATCCTGCCGTTCACCATCACCATTAAAGAAGGCTGTTTGGGTGTAAAGGTTGTTGAATTGTTTAAATTCAACCTGGCCTCTGCGAAGCAAAGTAGAAGGCGTGTAGGCTTGTAAATTCTCCGTCGTGGCGAGGCCCCCGGCGCTCATCTTTTCCCGGGCCTTGTCATTCAAAGACCAATCGTAAGTAATATAGGTAACCTGATAATCCTCCGGAATATTCATCCGGCGATATCGATTGATGTATTGAATGATCGAAGTGCCGTTCTCGGTAAATTCATCCTTATACCACTTAAAGAGCTCGGAAACACCGACGGATTTTGCCTCTTTGTTAACATTGACGTAAAAACTATTATTCAGGGTAATCCGGGTCCGTTCATCACTTCGCGGGCCGGTGGCGCGGAAGCCTACGCGGGCGGCGTCAGCACCGGCAGCGCGGCCAGCGTTAC
>JAUIFT010000469.1 GCA_030430345.1 Calditrichia bacterium
AGACGAAACAGAAGGTCGGCAAGAATTTGAACATAACTGGCTTGTTTCGGGTTCTCCTCGACCAATGCCTCGTAATGGGGGACCGCACAATCAAAATTGCCCCTGGAGCGTTGAATACTACCGGCGCGATAATGAAGGGTGTTATTGTCCGGGTGAGTTTCTAATCCACGATAAACAATTAGCAATGTACTGTCCAGATATGCACTGGTTTTATCGGTATTCTGTTTCCCAAGTTCAAAGTAAGCAGTTGCGAGTTTGGAATAGGTCACTTTAAACGTGCCGACATCATCATTTACCAGCACTTTCCAAAAGTAGGGAACTGCCTTTGCATATTGTTTATGTTTGTATTCTTCCTGACCAAAACTATACCAAATCTGCACCTGCCGGGTAGTGATTGTATCAGATTTGAATTTATCGTAGCTGGTTTCAAAGCTGGCTGGTTTACAGTCACCATCGCCTTCTTCCATTTCCATACCGTCATCATCCTGCGCGAAAGCTACACCGGAAATTAGCACAAGCGCGAAGAGTAAACGTAAGATACCCTTTAAAAACGGCTGCATTTTCAAAACTGTCCTCCTGATTATTAGCTAATAAGATATTTCGAGTACAAATGGCGCATCTGTTGTGCTCTTACTTTTAAGGTAACAAAAGGATTTAGACAAGCGGATTTGTGACTATTTTAGCTTGTTAAACCCCATGTTATAAGATGCTGAAATCGGTGTTTTTATGCCTTACTAATGAAGCTGTTAGCGTAGTTTCTGGAACCAGAGTTCGCCGATTGAAGCAGATATTTGGAAGTTGATAAATCTTTCCCGGGCGAGATTTTTTTCCTGATCACCGCGGACGCCAATTTCCAAACCGAAGTCAAGCCTGTTCTGTCTGGCGGTAAACGGAATCCCAAAGCCGATGTGTACAGCAGACTGGTAGACCGGCTCCGCGTTAAACAGATATCCTAATTGTGTGCGGGAATAGCCAGCGCGGATATCCATGCCATTAAAAAAGCCTGCCCGTCTTTTGTGCAGCATCTTTCTTTCGATACCAACGCCAAAGTGGGACCAATCGTCGAATTCGGGATTGGCGGTTACCAGCACTTCCGACCATTTTTGGGCAGAATAATCTACCGCAACATTCCAACGCTTGTTAAGCATAATGTTGCTGCCAATGCCATAATGAAGCGGAAAGGCTTTAAAATTGCGATCTGCTTCATCGGAGACAGGCACCTGGGATTCATACACTGTTCGAAGGTCTACATTCGCCTGCAGATCGACAAAACCTGCGAGGGCAATTGCATTTGTCGGGCGTAGATCCATACTGAAACCAGCTGCCGGCCCCTTAAAACGATAGCGAATGGTGTGATCGCTGGGGAGCAACTCATTGCTTTCATCATCAAATCTGAAAACATAATTATCCTGAATAGAACCAAAATAGTAATTACCATTTAAGGATAATCCCATCTGAGGAATCGGAGACCAGGTTAAATTAAGCTGGGACTTGTAGACACCGCCACTACGCAGATTAAATTGCGTAAAATTGATATCACCTTCAATCTGCTCGCTGTTCTTGAAGTCTACGCTGGTGTAAGGTTGAATGGTAAGTCCCATATACCATTTTTTCTCTTTCAGCGGTACGGCAATATTCATCCCCAGTAAATTACCGACGACGGTGGTATAATTATCATCCCCAACCTCAAGGGTATTGCGATTGTAAAAGAAATCGATTGTTGCCCGAGTCCGGTTAAGATAGCGCCACTGGGAAATGGTATTACTGGCAACCATGATAGAATCCACAGCCGCGAGACCGGTAGCCCCCATGCCATATCCGCGAACGCCGGTTGAATATACCCGCAGGCCCAGGCCTTTCGCTTTAGCGGAGAAATATGATCCACCTTGCAGGCTAAAAGCGGCGCAAATTAAAAGCAATAATGTTCGCTTAAAAAAACTATTCATTAAAACATCCTTTCTTTACAATCTCTCATCAGGTAGCAGCAAGGACTTGATAATAATTCTTGGCCGGTTTTCTAAAGTTAAGGAATCCCCCTGAAAGAATACATACCGGCTGAAATAACTGGCTTTGGATTTTTCTTCGATGTAAAAATAATCGTAGAAATCACTATCGTTGAGCTTAACCTGGACGTAACCACCGGCAAGGTCCTGTCGTTCATTGCCGGCCTGGGTTTCCAGATAGATATCACCGTCGCTGTATTGGTTCATTTCAACAATGAGCGAGGCATTGGTTGCATAGGTAAGGTTAATAGAAACACTATCCGAATCGCTGTTCGCTGCTACCAGTTGCAGGTTGGGGCCGGTAATGGTGTCAACAATCGTATTCGCCCAATCAATCGGAATTTGTAAATTGGCTGAGGCGACATTGAAGCCATTGGGGTAGAGCCTATTCAACTGCTCAAAATCAAATTGCAGCAAGGTGACCCGGGCAGAATCGTAAGTAGTGGCATAAGTGCGGCCGGGAATAGTATCCAGGTCTCCGGCAATAAGGAAAGCATCGCTAATTGCCAGTATCGTATCGGTGCGTACCGAATCATCGTTTTCAAACTTGTAGGAATAAATCAGGGTCGGGCCGGCGGTATCTGTCACGGTGAAAAGGCGAGCTTCGATGTGCATGATGAAATCAAGATCGCCAACCGGATCGAGCATTAAACCGAAATTGGAAATACCGGCGGTCGTATCCGCCCAGTCGGTGACGATCGGCAATGCATCTTCATCAAATTCAAAAACTTGTAAACTCTCCGGGGTATTATCCCCATTAATTGAGATTTCCATTTCCCCCAATACCGTGTCCTGATTGACGTAAGCAAAATGCCGGTCCTGCCAGCGAATTGTTTTGCCAGTGCCATCTACACCGACAGAATCGACATCCGTCAGCCAGGGCTGATTGATCCGATAAGCACGAAGCCGGGCGCCATCCATTGCATTGCCCGTCGCACCAAGGGCTTTAAATTCTATGCGGGCGTCGGTAACCGTAATTTTGTTGGAAGCATCCAGGGTATCGGTGGGAAAATTGGTAAAACGAAGAATGGGGCGAAAAGTATAACCACCGAAATCACCCGCTTGCAACCGGGAAGCACTCAATGTTGATGGTTTAAAAGTTGTCGCCAGCGTTCTTGTGGATGATGCATAAAGCGTATCTACAACCAGTTTGCTGGTGCTGCTATCCGTTTGAACAGAATCCAGTGTATTATTTTCACAGCTAAAGAAAAACAGGCTGGCGGATATCACCGTCAGCATTAAGAGTAACTTCATATTCAAACCTTTAATAATAGCATAACATAAGAATTCCTGAAAATCGAATTGCGAATATACATAAAAGAGCCGCTCAATTCAAATAGGGATTAAATTTCCCGGCTTCGCACTCAGGATCATATACAAAGGGAACCGTTATCGGTTCCCGAAAAAATAACTGGGGGAGAAAATAGTAACATTTATAGTAGGTATAATCAGTGGGAAAAAAGCCCGAAAAATTTGCCGGAGAGATGGAGAATTATATTTTTAGTTTACGGGATTCTTCTTTGCCGGATTTTTTGGGGAATTCGCTTAAAAGCTCTTCCAGGAACTTCGGCGCAATGGAGAGAATATCTTCCTCTTTATTTTGGCTGCGCTTTGTGCTGTGCGCACACGCGCCGCGCACTATTCTTGTTCTTTCGTTTTTAACTTTTTTTTTT
>JAUIFT010000470.1 GCA_030430345.1 Calditrichia bacterium
TTCGCCAACCAGTAAACCGGAAACGGTGATACTGGGGCCATAAAAGCGATTAATGACCGGATGCAGTTTAAAAAACATATCTGGAATCTGGTTCAAATCGCGCATAAAATAGGTTTTCAGGACATCTGCGCCGAGGGTACCGGTTACCAGGCTAATATTGAGTTCCCGATGGGAAGGATTTTTTAAACCGGGATATTCTTCGGAGAAACGATTGATAAAATCCCGGGTGAGTCCCACCCCATTCTCCAATTGGTAAAAACCTTCATAATAATCGTTGTCGGGAATTGGCGTATCGGTGCGAATGTAAAATTCATCGGAGAGGTAGACAAAAGAACTATCCAGTTCGGCGCGGAGCTTTTCCCGGCGGTCATCCGTTTCGCTAATTGTTTCCAAAGCGTATTCTTTAGTCACCTGTTTTAGATCGTAAAGATTTTTCCGATGCCTGGTTAAGCCCACAGGAACGATAGCAATCGACTGAATCATCGGAAAATATTTTTTCAGGTCCGCGATGGTTTTGTCGAGATGAACACCGTCATTCAGTTCCGGACAAAGCACAATCTGGCAATTCAATTCGATGCCATTACTGGTTAAATAGTCCATCTTTTCGAAGAGATGATCATCAAACTTAATCCCAAGCATCACTTTGCGGATTTCCGGATCGGTAACATGCACGGAAATATAAAGTGGGGAAAGACGCTGATCGACAATGCGATCAAGATCTTCCCGGGTCGCATTGGTCAGCGTGGTATAATGCCCGTATAAAAAGGAAAAGCGATAATCCTCATCTTTAAAATAGAGGCTTTTCCGTAATCCTTTCGGGTTTTGAAAAACGAAGCAAAAGATGCAGGCATTGCCACAGGAACGCAGCTCCAGGTCTTCCAGTTGAATGCCGAGATCATCGTCATAATCTTTTTCAATCTCGAATGTTAATCGCTCATCTCCCTGGTTAACGATCAGTTCGATATCTTCATTGGTAATATAAAAGCGATAATCGAGTGCATCGGTTATCTCTTTGCCGTTTACAGCAACGACAGCATCGCCCGGCTCCAGGCCAAGCTCCTCGGCAATACTGTTCGGCTGTATCTGTATAATTTCTACCATATTATAAACGTCACTAAATGTTGTTTTTCCGGCCCCGGATTAAATTTTTAGTCACTTTTTACCGGGGGTTATTAATCGTCTGATGCCGTCAAATTCTTTATCTTACAGAACTTTCCGGGCGATTCAAATACTAATTTACAAATTATTTCCTGATTCCGGAAAGGGATTAAAATATTAGCAGTCCCTTTCCCGCCAGGAGATTATAAGCGATGGTGAGAAAAACCCGGATTCATTGCTTAAATATGTTGTTTTAAAAAATTGGGCCCAACTTAATCCGCGTTTTTCGGTAATTTATAAAGGTAGCATCTGCCAGGAAACACTGGTGGACGTTACCTGATGCGGTCTCAAAAAAATAATTGCGGTATTTTCTTTATCTAATTGTTTTTGTTTATATTCTTCGCGATCAGTAAAGCATAACTTGAGGCAGAGTAGTGATATGATTGATCGCAAGAATCTTCGGGATAAAGTCTACGCAGGATTAGCGTAATATTCGATTCTCTTTGATGATAAAAGATCATCGCTGAACGCCAAGCAGGTAGTATTTGCTTATGAACCATTTGCAGCAAAATGCTCTGAAAATTTTCGATGCTGCCATCGATTCCGTTAAGCCGGAACGCCTGATCGCATCTCAGGTTAGCTGGGATGGCTCTCTGTTGATTATTCAGAATGATGCTATAGATCTGAGCAGCATCCGCAATGTCTACGTAATTGGCGCCGGCAAAGCGTCGGCATTTATGGCAGCAGCGCTGGAAAACATTCTTGGCGACCGGATCCATGACGGTTTGGTAATCGTTAAATACCAGCATGGCACGGATTGCCGCAAGATTCGCATCCGTGAAGCGGGACATCCGGTGTTGGATGCCAATGCTATTTCCGCGACGGAAGAGATGTGCATCCTGCTAAACCAGGCCGGTCCGGACGACCTGGTCATTTGCCTCATTTCCGGCGGCGGCTCCGCCCTGATGGAAAAGCTCCCGGAAGATATCTCCCTGGAAGATTTGCAAACCACTTTTTCAGCCCTCTTAAAATGCGGCGCGACCATCGATGAATTTAACATTCTCCGTAAACATCTTTCCGCAATCAAGGGCGGGCAACTGGCCCGGAAGATTGCCCCGGCACGCGGTATCTGCCTGATGATTTCCGACGTTATCGGGGACGATCCGGCGACGATTGCTTCCGGTCCCACCGCGCCGGATTGCAGCACCTTTCAGGAAGCGCGGGCGATCGTCAACAAGTATTCGCTGGAAGGCGTGCTGCCTGCGGCGATATTGCTGCATCTGGCGGTTGGCTGCGCCGGTAATATTCCGGAAACGCCGAAGCCGGGAGATCCGGTTTTTCAGCGAATGGAAAACCGCATTCTCGGCAGCAACTATCGCGCCCTGGAAACCGCAGAAGATGCCGCCGCTTCCCTGGGATATAATACCACCATCCTGAGCAGCCGCGTCGCCGGGGAAGCGCGGGAAGTCGCCCATGTCATTACCGCGATTGCCCGGGAAATTGCCGAGCGGAATAAACCACTGGCAAAACCGGCAGCGCTGATTTTTGGCGGGGAAACGACTGTCACCCTCAAAGGAGATGGCAAGGGAGGACGCAATCAGGAATTAGCGCTGGCCGCTCTCGACAGTTTGGCAGATTTTGATGCGCCCTATGCCTTCCTCTGCTGCGGCAGTGATGGCAGCGACGGCGCGACTGATGCCGCTGGCGCGGTGATTTCCCGGGACAGCTGGCCGGCAGCGCTGGAGAAGAACATCTCTCCGCGCGAATTTCTGGAGCGGAACGATGCTTACTATTTTTTTAAGGCGATCGATGGATTGGTCATCACCGGTCCGACCGGGACGAACGTGATGGATATTGGTGTATTGCTGATCGAATGATTGCCTCCCCGGACAGAAGTCCGGGGGTAGTGGGTGACATTATTCTGGCTGAATCGGATAGTCGCCCGGCAAGAGCATCGGCCTTGGGTAGCCCGGCCGTTCACTCATCGTTTTGATAAAGCGAATCACCGGATCTTCTTCAACACTTTTCCCAATCGCAAATGGGCTAAGAAAATTGCTATTAAAAGTGCCCCGATATTTAGGGATTTCCACAATACGATAATTATCCTCAAGTCCGGCCATCTTCCGGGCCATTTCAATCGCGGTTTGAATGCCACCGATTTTGTCGACCAAACCATTCGCCAGGCCATCCGTGCCGGAAAAGACTTGCCCTTCGGCAATTGCCCGTATCGAATCGACCGGCATTTTACGTCCGGCCGCGACTTTCCCAATAAAACCATCGTACATGGTCAGAAAAAGATCTTTCACCCGTTCCCGCTCTTCACCAGTCAGGTTACGGGCCGGCACCTGCAAATTCAGCAGAGGCAGGCGGACCCCCACACCGAGATCGGCATGATTCCCCTGCTTTACCAGGTCGGAGGTCATCCCCAATTTATCTCCAATGCCCTTGTCATACACCCAGCCGCCAATCACCCCAATGGAACCGGTGATTGTATTCGGGCCGGCGACAATCGAATCGCCGTACATGGAAATCCAGTAGCCACCTGAAGCAGCAACCTGCCCCTGGCTAATGAT
>JAUIFT010000471.1 GCA_030430345.1 Calditrichia bacterium
ATCATTCCCCCACTCCGGGAACGCCTGGAAGATATCGGCCCGCTGACCGATCATTTCATCGACAAATATGCGGATAAAGAAAGCCGCCAGCTGCGAGGCATTACCGATGACGCCCGGAAAACATTGTTGGCCTACGAGTGGCCGGGCAATGTGCGGGAGCTGGAAAACGCCATCGAAAATGCGGTGGTCATGTGCGAAGGCGATCATATCGAATCAGAAGATTTACCCGGCTATCTGAAAGGGAAAAAGAACACCGTCTCCTCTCCCCTGATGGATATCGTAATGGATGATAACGACTTGGGATATAAGGACAAGCTGGAAGCCTGCGAGCGGGAAATCATTCGGCAGGCATTAATCGAAAATGATAATAATAAAACCCGCGCTGCCAAAAACCTTGGCTTTACTTTGCGCACCTTAAGAAACAAAGTTAAAAAATATAACTTGTGAGGTGTATTATGAAATTTTGCCTGTTACTGCTGCTTGGCATCTTAACGTCGCTAGCGTTTGCCCAGGAATCCCAACGGCAAACCTTGCCGAACCTCTTCCCCACCGAGCCGCGCGATATAGAAGACACCCGGGTGACCTGGGACGATTTTTATCAGCAAAATGGCATGGCGCAATTTAACGTCGGTAACGAGTTTGCCGGTTCGTCTATCGCCTATTATCGCGGTGGCAGTGGCCATTTGATATACGGTCTTAATGTGGACATTCTCAGCGTAGGCACTACCCCGCCGCCCATCCAAAATTTCTACACACCGACGATCAACCAGACCGGCATGCTTATCCCATTTTGGTTCACGCTAAAAATGCGACTTTCCCAAAATCCGAATAATACATTGTCACCATATTTGATCACCGGCGCCGGGCCGACGTTGGGTATGCGTATCAAGGACAACAGCAGTTTTATCAGCGCACTGTCCAGCATTGACAGCGAATTGGGCGCCGGTGGCTTTGTCGGTGCCGGTGTCGATTATCTTTGGGCCGGCAGCTGGGCGATTTCCATGGACGTTCGTTATAACGTTATCCGTTTTGCCAATGCAACCGGCTTAAGTGATGCATACGATGGCGTTTCCTTTTCCATCGGATTTATTCGCGCTTTTGGGCTTTAGGATATTTAGGGGATTAGGGATTCAAGCTTTTGTGTAAGCAACAGGAATAAGCAAAAAGTCCCGTATAAATACATTTTTCGATAGAATGCCAATGGCCTAAATCCCTAAAGACCTTCTTTACGACATAACCTTTTGTTGAGATGACCATGACGCAGCATTTTAACGAACAAGAAACACAGATCGATGCACTGGATCTGCCATCGGAAACCGCCCTGCGAATTTTACAGCTGTGTGCCGATGTAGAAACACCGGTTTCCCGGATGGTGAATGTGCTTAGTGCCGATCAAAGCTTTTTTTCCCAGGTGTTGCGAATTGCCAATTCCAGCTATTTCAACTATCCGAAAGTAGTGCACAATATTGACCGGGCAATCATCGTCATGGGATTCAGCAATCTGAAAGAGGTTGCACTGAGTATTGCTTTCCGCCCGTTTTTTCTGGAAGAAAATCTCAATGTAAAGTTTAATTTTCAGTCATTGTGGAATCATGCCACCTTATCGGCCATTGTTGCAAAACATATTGCTGATAAGTACGACCCGGAATACGCCGATATGTATTATGTTGCCGGATTGGTGCATGATATCGGAAAGCTGGCTGCCTCCCGTAATATTCCCAGGGATTTTTATTTCCTGGTAGAAAAAACCGGTAAAAGCCGCAATCGATTTCATCAGGCCGAAAGGGAGTACCTGAACTTTCATCATGGGGATATCGGCAGCAGGGTTCTGGCGCGTTGGCAACTGCCGCCCGCATTGATCAACATGGTACGCTATCATCATTATCCGGAAGAATTTTCCGGTAGCGCCGAAGACAACCGAAAAGTGCACCTGATGTTCCTCAGTAATTTGCTTGCCCATTTTATTCATCACGAATTGGACAATCTCGATGAATTAATCGCGATGGACCCAAAAATGGAAGATTATTTCACCCCCAATTCCGCGGAGTTTAAAGAATTGATCCAGGAAGTAACCAGAACGGCGGAAAAACGCCATTCTTTTTTGGAAATTCATCAACTTTAGCGGATTCTCACTTGATATTTTCCCAGGCTATCCGTAATATCATTCAGAAACTACATTAAGGTTGATGTAGTTAGGCATGATGCGAATCGAAGTTGGTAGGGCAATGGACAGGCAAGCCAATATTACCCAGTATTTTGAGAAAATCCTGGCCTCTTTGACAGAAGTCGGTGAACAAGCGGAGTTTTTCTCCCGCCTGCAATCAATTGCAGCGGAGATAAAACACCTGGAATCGTTTACCCGGCAATCTCAGCAATCCCTCAGTCAACACATTGACGAATACCGTCAGCAGATCAACCTCTTTTCCGATCTCATTTCTTTTCAGGGCGAAACGCTCCAGTTCCAATCGGCCGATCAGGTGCAGTCCGCTATCTTCGGCTATCTCAATGCCAATATGACCTTCGATCATATTCTTATCTGTCTGGAAGGAGACGACCATCATTTCCTGACCGATTCCCCGGATATGAAAGACCTTTACCAGGACTTTCTTCATGTCAACAATGGCCGCTCGGTGCTGATGGAAGCCGCCAGAATGATCGATCAGGCGGAAATACTATCCATGGCAGCGGTTTCCGCCCCAACCGCTGCATTGTCCTGGGATTTACTGGATGCCGGCAGCGCCATTTTATTTCCCTTAAAAATTCGCAATGATCTCTGGGGATTCGGTTTACTAACCCGGCAGCGGCCGCTTTTTGAGACGACCCACAGTGCTTTTATCAACCTGGCCCTGAATTGGATATCATTATTGCTCTACGAACATTTTCGCGAGGATGCAGCTCCCGCAGGGACAGTAAAGCATCCGGATATTCTCGCCGACGTCAAGTATGCCGATTACTTCGAAAAAGGCCCGTTATATATTTACACTCTCGATCGTAACGGGGTGATACTATATGCTAATTCATCCGGCGTGGATGACAATCCGGTCATCCCCAGTGATGCGATCGGGGAAAAATTTACCTCATTCCTTCCTCCGGATCATCGCCCGGCGCTGGAAAAAATTCTTCAGGAATTACAGGATGGAGAATTTCAATCCTACCAGTGTCCGCTGGTCGCGCAAAATGGCAATGTGCGCGTCTGGAAGCTGTTCATCAATTGTCAGCCATTAAAAGACCGCTATTCCATGAAAACCGTATTTGCGCTGGATACAACTGCCGAGTATTACCAGGAGTCACTGGCCGTGCGCAATGAGATCATGGATCAGGTATCACAATTTTCCCGGGTGATGACCGCTTACCTGAATAATTTACTGACTGTGATGGTACCGAATGTCAGCCTGATCAAGAATCGTCTGCCCGACACTCATGAGCTGCAAAAACACCTGCTCCCGATGGAAAAAGCGCTCGGGCAAACCGGTAGCCTGGTGAAAAAGTTTCTGAACTATAACCTCGCCGATGTGGATGAACAACAGCGGAAAATCGACTTAAACAAGTTGATCGACGGACTGGTGACCCGTTTCCAGGTGAAGTATCCTACCAACTTTGAATTTCGGGTAGATACCGATCCGGCGATTCCGGCGTTGCCGG
>JAUIFT010000472.1 GCA_030430345.1 Calditrichia bacterium
GATTTACTTTTCGAAAGTGTTTATCTATAAAACCTAACAGCCTAAATGCCTAATCCCCTAATCACCTATCTTCCTATTGAAAATAAACCATGAACAAATAAAATAACAAAATCATCGCAACCAGGTTGACCAGCACCAGCGTATACCAACCGTTCCAGGTCTGAAACAGCGGAGGCTTCTCTTCCGGGCTGGATTGATTATCTTTTTCTTCCGGCATTATCTATCCTCTTAAAAAACCCGGAATCCCCAATTGGGAATTCCGGAAGTATGTGCAAAATGATTTTTGCGGCGGCTGATAAAATCGCAGCCGCCAGCGGGTGGGAATCTATCAAATAAATCTAACAAATCAAAAAACGCTTACCAGATTTTTACCCGGACATCTTCGCTGCGATACATCGGGTCTTCTTCCGTCACGTTAAATGCTTTGTAGAATTCCGGCATATTGGCCAATACGCCAACAACCCGGTATTTGCTCGGTGAGTGCGGATCGGTAAGGATACGATTACGCAGCTCATCGTCGCGATATTTACGGCGCCAGGACTGCGCCCATCCCATAAAGAAACGCTGGTCGCTGGTAAATCCATCCAGCACCGGACCTTCAGCGCCATTCAGAGAGCGCTGGTAGGCCTGGTATGCAATTGTCAGCCCGCCAAGGTCGGCAATGTTTTCACCCAGCGTCAATTCACCGTTAATACTCATCGTGTCGATCGGGGTGTAGTTTCCATACTGGTCGATCATTACCTGGGCGCGCTTCTTAAATTCTTCACCATCCTGCTCGGTCCACCAATCACGCAGATTGCCGTCGCCATCGGATTTCCGTCCTTGATCGTCAAAACCATGGGTCAGCTCATGGCCGATCACTGCGCCGATGGCGCCATAGTTAACGGCATCTTCCGCTTCCATATTAAAGAAAGGAGGCTGAAGAATCGCAGCCGGGAAAACGATCTCATTCATCGGCGGATTGTAATAGGCGTTAACCGTTTGCGGGGTCATGAACCATTCGCCGCGGTCGATCGGCTTGCCCAGTTTATCGATCATCCGATGATATTCGACGATATTGGAGCGCTTGTAATTGTGGAGTAAATCGCTGCGCTTGATTTCCAGTTGACTGTAATCTTTCCACTCATCCGGATAACCGATTTTCGTGTTGAATTTCGAAAGCTTTTCCAACGCCTGCTTCTTGGTCTCTTCGCTCATCCACTCCAGACCTTTGATCTGGTCGGCAAATGCCAGCTTCAGATTATCCACCAGTACTTTCATGCGTTCTTTTGCTTCCGGCTTAAAATGACGCGCCACATAGATACGGCCAACCACTTCGCCAAGCACATTATTGGTGCCATTGACCGCGCGCTTCCAGCGGGGCTGCTGCTCCTCGATACCACGGAGTGTTTTCTGATAAAAATTAAAATCTTCATCAACGTATTTTTTACTCATCAGCGGTGCACTGGCAGTCAGCAACTTCCAGGTGAGATAATCTTTCCAGTCGGCTTCTGAGTAGTGGCCGTACAGACTGTCGAATGCGGCAATAAAGGAAGGCTGGCGAACAATTACATCCTCACTTTTTACACCGGCAGCTTCCATATAAAGCTTCCAGTCGAAGTTGGGATGCTTTTCCTGCATTTCCGCCAGGGTGAACTTATTGTAAGTTTTGTCGCGGTCGCGGCTTTCTACCCGGCTCCAGTGTGCCTGGGACATCCCGGTTTCCATTTCCATAATTTTTGCCGCACGTTCTGCCCCACCCTCGATGCCGGCCAGGGTGAACATTTCCGCTATGTGTGTCAGATATTTTTCGCGAATCTCGGTGAATTTTTCCCCCTCATCTTCATAGTAGCGCTTATCGGGCAGGCCAAGGCCGGACTGGGTGATATATGCGGCATATTCAGTGGAGTTTTTCATATCCTGATTCACAAAAAGGAAAAAAGGCTTCTGGATGCCAATCTTTTGGGCATAGGCCATGTAGACGACCAGATCTTCCCGGTTTTTTATACTCTGCAGCTTATCCAGATCTCCTTGCAGCGGGGTTAACCCCAACTTTTCGATGGTTACCGTATCCATAAAACTTTGGTAGAAGTCACCAATTTTCTGGGCATCCGAACCGGCTTTATTATCTTTTGAAGCAGCGGCTTCCTCGATAATTTTCAGCTGATTCTTCTGGCTTTCGTCAAACAGCACGGTAAAGATGCCGTAGTTAGACTTATCGCCGGGAATTTCGGTGCTATCCAACCAGGCACCATTCACATATCGATAGAAATCATCCTGCGGACGCACTGATTCGTCAAAGCCGCTTTTGTAAATGCCTGACTTCAGTTCTTCTTCGCCGAATGCTACCAGCGTCAAAGCTGCCAGGGCTACAATCCATACACGTTTCAACATAAACTAAATCCTCCGAAATAATTATTCTGATGTAGAATTAGATAAATACTGTTAAGCGCTTGGGCAAAAAATTTGATAAAAGCGGTGTCATTCATCCACCCTTTGCCCATTTGTAAATTTGCAAATGGGCAAAAACATCAGCAAAATATATTGAGCTGTTTATTACTGAATATTTTGTCCACATACTTCTCATTCATTTTCTTTGCCAGCGGAAATCATATTTACAAACAACCGGTAAGCGCCCTGCACCCCTGCCGGCAGCTGACGAAACCAGGAAATTCCCGAATAGATATAGACGCCTTTGCCATACTCCGCATACAGCAGACTGCCGGTCTTCTCACTTTCCCCGGGGTCGTTCATGGCAAACAGCGGCTGATATTTTTCGTCCCACTGATTGGGAAAATATAATCCCCTTTCCTGCACCCAATTATCCATATCTGTTGCTTCAATCCGATTTGGACGGGTCATTAACGGGTGTTCCGGGTTGATGAAATTCACCGGCGCGGATTCCAGCGTTACCCGATCCCGCGATAAACTTAACGGATATGGACCGAGTTCGTCCGTCACCAACCGATGGGAGGTATTATATTGAATGATCAATGTCCCGCCATTGTAAACATAATCGAGCAAACGCTTCTGAGTTAGCTTTAAACGTCCGCGGGTATTGTAGGCCCGAATGCCGGTAATTATCGCGTCGTATCCGGCCAGCGGTTCCGTTTCCAAAGCATCGTCGGATAGTAGATCCACTTCGTAGCCAATCTGGCGAAGCATTTCCGGTAAATCATCACCGGAGCCCATTACATAACCTATCAGGTTGCCTTCCTTCTTCAAATCCAATTTTATCAGGCGGGTGGATGATTCCGGCAGCAATGTTTGCACCGGAATATGATCGTAGGAAATGCGAGTCAAACTGCGAGCCGGGAGTTCTTTCCCGTCAATAGTAATGGATGCTTTTAATAATGACGCGCTGGCGGCCTCCGGTGCGGAGACTTGCACAACATGGGTGGCTTCTTCATCTTTCACTGAAAAAGAGAAAGGAATATCTGTTCGATCGGCTTGCCAGCCGTCCGGTAATATCAAAGATACTTTTCCGGTAATATTGTCCGCAGCGGCGATTATTTTTAAACGCAAAGAGCGGGATGCCTCATCGCTAAACAAGTGCAGGGGCGATTCGAAGTTTACCATTACCGGGGGAACAATCTCCAGTGGCCGATAGCGTTCTCCTGCGACCGGGTCTCTCCACCGGAAAAGCACCGGTGTATCAAAT
>JAUIFT010000473.1 GCA_030430345.1 Calditrichia bacterium
GAAAAGCGGCATTATTGTCATCGCGGCGAATCATTACCATGGAATTACCGCTATCCGGAAAAATGAGATTGCCGCCGTTCGGCTTTTGATAAAATGGCTGATGAAGAACTTCGCTGATCGGGCCGAGTCTTGCAGTATCGTTCATGAATATCTCCCCTGGCTGTTTCCGCCGGATAATAGTTTCTGTCTGTGCCGGACGCTGGAGGCTGTCGCCATACGTTCGCTGATGCCCGGTAACTTTTACAACTATCATACCAGCTTTAAAAATCAATGCGATTGCCTTGAAAAAGCCCTTTATCTGCTATTCGGGAAGTTGCGGCGAACTGAAAACCGTAAAACATTTTCGCACTTTTCGGAAACTCAACAGCATGCAGCCATTGTCGTTAGACAGCGAGCACTTCCGGCAGACGGAAAAGGCGGCGGGTGTTTTCGGTGGTGGTTGCGGCGATTTCTCCGACGGGCTTTCCATGAATTTCCGCCAGCTTTTCCGCGACATGCACCACATACGCCGGTTCATTGCGTTGCTTGCGAAACTGGCGGGGAGGGATGTAGGGAGCATCGGTTTCCAGCAGGAGCCGATCCAGCGGGACGTAGCGAACAACATCCAACGCGGAGAAGTTTTGGTAAGTGATGTTGGCCGTAAAGGAGATATGTAAACCCATATCGAGATAAAAACGGGCATCGATGATATCGCCGGCAAAACAGTGCATCACGCCATCGACAGTATTAAATTGCGCTTCCTGAAAAAACCACTCCATTTCCCGCTGGGCGGAGCGATTGTGGATGACCACCGGCAGTTTTAGCTTTTCCGCCAGGCGAAGCATTTTCCCGAACATGGCATATTGCGCTTTGTGGTGCGTTTTATCCCAGTAGAAATCCAATCCGATTTCCCCGATGGCCACGACCTGCGAGGAAGATTGGGCCAGTGCTTCAATCTCGGCAACGGCATTTTTTTCCGCGAGATGCGCTTCCGAGGGATGAACGCCGGTCGCTGCAAAAACAGTCGGATGCGCCCGGGATATTTCCAGGGTGCGTTTACTGGAAGCGACATCGGTGCCGAGAGAAATGATCTGCCGCACCCCGGCATCAAACGCGCGGGCGATAACTGCCTCCCGATCATCGTCGAAGTCTTTAAAGTGAAGATGGGTGTGAGAATCTATATAAGTATTCATATTCGTTTTTTCAGTTTAGGCATTGCAAAGTTTAATTATTTCCGCTTTCATTGCCGGATTAATATCAAAATTTGAATCGAGAAAATCCAGCATTACCCGGGCGGAGGCCGGGGTTTTTTCGTAACCCTGCATAAACGCCGGCAGGTGCATGGCGACATCCGGATAGCGTTGTTCATAGCGTCTTTCCGGCATAAAAACGTCTGCAGGCGCATCTCCGGCTATGGCGAGCCGGGCGGAAAGATCCACGATGCGATCAAGGGCATATCCCTGGACAAATCGTGCCGCGGAAAGTTTCTCACCGCGTAAAAAACGGCATAGTCCGACGTAAATATTGGTCAGCGCCTCCCCCAGCAGCCATTCTTCACTTTGCGCCGTTTGCCGGCCCTCTTTACACTTGGGGATACGAATCCCGTCGTTGATATGCACTGCTTTCCAAACGATGCGTCCTTCCGCAAAGGGGATTTTTTCCAACTCGGAAATATCGAAAACAGCCATTTCGCAAAAAATGCCGTCAGCGTAAAGAATTTTAAAACCATCCGCCGTATTCTGAAAATAATAAGAGATTGGCGCAATGCTGCTCAACCAGTCAAGATTCTCCAGATACTGCTGTTTACTGCCATCTTCGACAATCACAAAAAAATCCAGATCGGAATATTGGTCAATGCGACTGAGTTCGATTCCCACCGAGCCGAGACCAATCACCGCTAATCCATGTTTGCTGCCGGCAACTGAGCGGCCGATGGCGTCTAATCTGGCAGTTAATTGTGCCGGGGTATTCATTCCTTGTCCTTTAAGAGGGTTCGCAAGTGTCTGAAAAATAATTAGGAATTGTCTAAGCTGGCGTTCTTTCTAGATTTGCTCATTTACCCATTTGCAAATCTACAAATGGACAAATCTAGAATATTCTATAATCCAGCATCATCTACTTATTTAAAAATCAAATATAATCATCGAATGCTGTAATTTGGAATGTATTTATTTCATAAGCGGATGGTTTTTTCGATCCGATAAACTGCCTGCTAATTTTCTCCAAAATTATTGATACCTTCCGGAATGAAAAAAGGACTGATTCAAATTGCCGGCGTTATTGATCAGGCAGAAGCGAATATGCTGCTGCAGGCTGGCGTCGATTGGCTGGGATTCCCATTGCGCCTGCCGGTACATACCGAAGACCTTTCCGAAGCGGCGGCGGCAGGAATCATTCGCGGCTTATCGGCACCGGCTGCTGGTGTGCTAATTACATACCTGGATCGGGCGGCAGCAGTGAATGACTTTTGCCAGGAACTCGGTGCTGGTATAGTGCAGTTGCATGGGGAAATCCCTTTGAATGAAGTTCAGCATTTAAAAGAAATGGCGGCGAATCTATTTGTGATTAAAAGCCTGGTGGTACGTGGGGATAATCTTGCCGAACTGGTGGAAATGACGCAAACCTACGGGCCATTTGTCGATGCTTTTATAACCGACACGCATGACCCAACCACCGGGGCAGACGGCGCCACCGGCAAAACTCATGACTGGCGAATTAGCCGGGAATTGGTAGCGATTTCTTCGAAACCGCTGATACTGGCCGGCGGTTTAAATCCCGGGAACGTGCAGGCAGCGATCGAAGAAGTACGCCCGGGCGGTGTTGATGTGCATACCGGCGTCGAGGATAATAGCGGCAGAAAGTGCCCGAAAAAAGTTGCTGCCTTTGTTGCTGCTGCCCGTAAAGGATTTGCTGCGATTGCTAATTAGACAACTGTTGGGTGATCAAAATTATGCGAGAGATAATTTATGCTGCACCAAATTAAATTTTCGGAAAAACCACACTTTCGTACTTCCGCGGATGTGTATGATGCTTTGCAGGCAGTCTGTGAGGATAACCGGGATCTTGCCGAATTTATTCCGTTGGGAAAGAGTGAGGGCGGTCGGCCAATTGCGGCGGCGATTATCGGGCGCGGTGATAAGACCATTAGCTTACTCGCCGGGGCGCATTCTGACGAACCGGTCGGCCCGGAGACCTTACGCACTTTTATTCTGGAGGGATTAAAACAACGAGTGCAATTGAGTGAACTTTTTGAAGAATACCGTTTTATCATCATTCCCCATATCAACCCGGACGGAGAATCGGTAAACCAGGCCTGGATTGCGCAATGGCCGGATTTCGCGGCTTATCTCCAACATACTTTTCGGGAGTTGCCGGGGCGGGATCTGGAATTTGGCTATCCGGAAATGCGCGCCGAGAATCGCCAGGTGAGCGGTCTGCTGAGGGCGAATGGGCCGTTTCATCTACATGCCAGTCTGCACGGGATGGCCTTTTCCGAAGGGGCCTTTCTTTTGATAGAGCGGCACTGGATTGAGCGGACGAAAGAACTGCGGAGAAAATTTGTCGCTTATGCCCGGCAGTTGGGGATGCGGCTGCATAATCATGACCGTAATGGGGAAAAAGGATTTCTTTACATCGGTCCGGGATTTACGACCACACCGG
>JAUIFT010000474.1 GCA_030430345.1 Calditrichia bacterium
ATGCTGTTGTACGGCGTGTAGCTTTTTAAAAATTCCCCGGCGACTTCCCGGGCGGTTGCTAATTCAAGACGTTGCGTATTGAGAGAATCTCCGACCGGCCAGCTGAATTTCAGAAGATTACCATGAACATCCATATCCCAGCGGGGTGGTTTTTTGTCGCCAAGTGTGTGGCGGCGGTTCGGTGGATTGTTCGGAACATTGTCCGGGGGAACTTCCTCGTCATCCCTGTGCCAGCTCAGTTGCCAGAAGTAGCCCGGTATCTCTTCGCGGAGAAGTTGATTACTGCCGGATAATCCTTTCTCTACTTGCAACTGCCGGATAAGGGAACGGTTGCGGCGTAAGCGGGCAGTGGCATACATGTTCTCGACATCAAGATTGAACTTGTCCGCTAATTCGTAGGCGCGATCCACTATTTCCGCGCGGTCGAGCGGCAGATTAACCGCCGCCATCGGCTGAATATCATTGTAGAGGTAGCGGATAATAACGACACTGAGGAAAATAATACCAGCGTAAAAAAGAAGAAACTTGCCATGTCTCATACCGGATGCCCCTGAATTTTGCGCAAACTTTCAATCCGTACATTTCCCGAAACAATTATAATACAATGCCCGGCAATTTATCGCAATACCGAAAACCGGGAATTCAAATTCCCCATTCCCCATTCGAACCTCTACGTTCCAATAAACTACCCGTTCATCGCGGAAATATTCACGGATTTATTCATTCTTGCGATTTTGCTGAAGTTCCGCTACCGCTTCCCGCAGGGCTTTCAGCTCCTGTTGAATATCCTGCCAGGCCTGTATTTGTTCCTGGGTCATCGCCTGATGGAATTGAGTGACTTTCTCGTTCAAATCTGCAACCATGCTTTCCACTTTGTAGGTGTTGTCCGCGGTCATCTCATCAACAAAAATAGCATTTGCGAGCGATAAACCGAGAATCCCCCCGATTACCACCGCTGCAATGAAATAGAGCCGAATAAGGATAACTGTAGAACTTGGAAACCCTCTCGCGGCAAACTGGTCGGGAATTTCGAACCAGCCTTCCAGGGTAAACACTTTAAAAAGTGTATAGGATGAGATTAACGGGTTGCCAAAATATTCCGGCGCTGCTTGTCCGAAAAGCATGGTGGCACCGGCGGCAAAAGCGAGGATCAGGATAAAAAGAATGACAAAAATGCCGATCGATGCTTTCAAGGCGCGGATCAGGCCGGCATAGATATGTTCGGTATTCGGAATGAACCGGAGGATACGAAAGAAACGTACCAATCGTCCCAGACGCAACAGAAGAAAAACCGTGAAGGCCCGCGACTCAAAGAAGGGCACCATCAGGGAAGGCAAACTGAGGAGGATGATGACAAAATCGATTTGATTCCAGCGGCTTTGCCAAAACGTGCGGAAGTTAGTCGTTATGATTTTCAGGGCGACTTCAATAATGAAATAGATGATGC
The DNA here is from genome assembly GCA_030430345.1 of Calditrichia bacterium. The sequence goes on from JAUIFT010000474.1 coordinate 1,448, forward strand.
AGACAAAATCTATCCAGAATAATGCCCCACGGGTATAATTGTGGATTGTTGGGAACTCATCCAGAATTAATACCAGCGTACTGAGAAATATTAGCACGATGACGGTAACTTCATTAATCCAGAAACGGACCAGGGCGTTTTCGCCCAGCCGTGTGCGAAATGTTGACTGCTCGGACATAGGGGCCAGGAATTTTGGAAATGAATCGGATGATTCAGATTTTTTGCCGGTTACATAATGCAGAAAACCTGAAAATTATTATGTAGAAAGATTATACATTCGTTTTCCCTTTTTTTCAACTTTATATTTCTAACGTTTCATTAAATGATTGAGTGAGCGCCCTAAATAGCGATTACCGGAAAACGGTTCAAAAATCATTATGATAACTTTTGCCGCAGATTTGCCCGGATATATTCCCGGTCTGAGTTTTTTCTACAAAATGAGCCGGGTAGATTCCTTTGCTATCGCGGATGATTTGCGATTTTATGGCAAAGGCACCCTCAACCGGGCACGTATCAAAACAGCCGATGGGGTGCAGTGGCTCACTGTGCCACTGTTGCGGAAGGGCAAAGGGCCGCAGTTAATAAAAGATTTACGGATCGACAATACCAGAGAGTGGAGGCAAAAACACTGGAAGGCGCTTCGTGTCAATTACAGCTACAGTCCTTACTTTGAGTATTACATTGACTATTTTGAAAAAATATACCAGAAAGAATGGACTTTTTTGCTGGACCTGAATATGGTGATTATTGAACTGGTTCGGAAGGCATTGGGGATCGAATGTCCGCTCTCTTTTACATCTGCGGAAGAATTGCGGGAAGGGGCGACGGAGAAGATTGTTGATCTGGCCTTAAAAACCGGCGCCGGGTGCTATCTGGCAGACCCGGCGCATCGGCAATTTCTAAACGAAAAAATGTTTGCGGAAAACAATATCGAACTGCTGCTTTCCGATTTTCACGCGCGAACCTATCGCCAGCAGTTTGGCTTCTTTGAAGCAGACCTCAGTATCGTCGATTTGCTTTTTAACGAAGGTCCTGAGGCCAGATGGATTCTGCTGGCGCAGCAAAAAAATACTGCCGGCTCGGTAGGCGATTAATCACTCATCGTATTTCTTAACACAATCAAACGAATTAAATGGGTTAAGGCGACACCGGCGGCCGCGACGTAGGTTAAAGCGGCGGCATCGAGCACTTTCTTCGCTTCACGCACTTCCTGCTCCGGTAAAAGACCGTTATCGGTCAGCTGGGCCATCGCCCGGCTGCTCGCGTTGAATTCAACCGGCAAAGTAACCACCTGGAAAAGCACCGCCGCGGTAAATACAATAATACCGATAGTAACCAGACCGGGGAAATTAAAGATAAACCCACCGATCGCCAGGGGAAAGGCCAGGGTAGAGCCGATATTGCTGACCGGCAAAATCGCATGGCGGAGTTGCAGGGGGCCATACCCTTGCGCATGCTGCAACACATGCCCGACTTCGTGGGCGGCTACACTGACGGCGGCGAGTGAAGCGCCGTGGTAGTTATCAGTGGAAAGCCGTACTGCTTTCGCGCGGGGATCGTAATGATCGCTTAAGGTGCCCTGAACTTCTTCAATGGTAACATCGTTCACACCATTGATACGCATAATTTCCCGTGCTGCTTCATAACCGGTCATTCTTCGGGAATTAGGCACTTGCTGATAACGGGCATAGGTTTTGCGAATTTTGCGCTGGGCATACATCGCAAATAAAAATGCCGGAATTAGCAAAATAAACGTCCAATCAAAAAACATATAGTAGCACTCCGTATTTATGATAATTTGTTGTTTTTTTAAGTTTTAAAAAATTTTACTAAATCTTCTCTCTTTATTTCTGTTATTTAGACCTGCATCAACACTAAAAAGTTACTTATTTCGTACGCTGATGTTCCAAATTTTTTACGGGTGAATATTGATCGGGCAGCAGGGGATTTAAAAAATTATTTTATCCGGCAACCTGTTTCTCAGGACAATAAAATGCTGTCAGATCATTTTTAATACTGAAATCGTCAATAGTTGCGCACCTGCTTTTCAATAAATTTACCGATAAAAATATATTGAAAAAGAATTGCTGTGTAAACAGTGATTTTTACGTTTTTTAACGGTTTTTTCTTGTAGAACTGATTTAAACTTTTCCATCGACGACGTGTCTGAGGTTAATCATAGCAAAAGC
>JAUIFT010000475.1 GCA_030430345.1 Calditrichia bacterium
ACCGTAGATTAGATGAAAGCCGATAATCAAACGTATAAAAAAGGCGCCATACCCACTGTGTTTCTCCAGAAAATCAACAAAATTTTTCATAAGACCATCACCCTTTAAATGATACTACAATTTAGCCCTGCCAGGAATGCCGTTTAATAGTCCTTGCGATTCATTTCCCCGCAACTGATGTGTATTGCGAAATGGATCGAATGCACTGTTTGCGCTGCGCAGCCGCTGACTGACTTCCCGGAAGATGCCTTTAACTCTAGCATGTACCCGCGCATTCACAGGATCTTTCCGGCGGCTTTCCTGAATGGTTATATATTTTTCGCTAAGCGCTTCAAGGCTAAGCGGATTCTCCGTTTCCCGGGTATATACCCAGGCCGCGTGAATCGCAGCGCCAAGCGCTGCGCCTTCCCCTTCTACCGGAACGGTTTCACAATCAAAAATATCAGCAATTGTCTGGCACCAGGCATCGGATTGGCTCAGTCCGCCGGTCAGCCGGATTTCCCTGGCCGCTACCGGCATCTTGCGGTAGCCATCATGGAGATTGAGGATGGGGCCCTCAAGAACAGCCCGGCAAAGATTTTCCCGGGTAAAATCATCTGCTTGAAATCCCCAGTAAACGGGTGTGGCAAAGGGAAGATTCGGGGTGCGTTCACCCATAAACCAGGGAAACAACAAACGTCCCTCATTGCCCGGACTGGTTTGGTTAATGACGTCACTAAATGTCTGGTGAGTGAGTGCAAATTGCCGGATAATCTGGTTGTAACCATTCGCTAAATTGGAAACACACAGCAATGGCAAGTATTTGCCGGTGCTGTCGCAAAAAGCAGCAATCTCTCCATCGGGGTCTGCATACGGATCTTCAAAAATTGTGTAAGCCGTACCGCTGGTGCCCAGGCTAATAGTGACAATCCCCGGAGCAATATTCCCGGTGCCGATGGCGCCATACATATTGTCGCCACAGCCGGCATCAATTTGACAGTCCGGAGAGAATCCAAAAGCCTCAACGAGCGCAGCGGAGATTTTCCCGATTGCCTGATCAGCCGGATATACCGGCGGGAGTTTGGAAATAAGGGTTGGTGAAATCGCATTGCAGACTTCCCGGGACCATTCATTACTGCCAGGATGACGCAAGGCCATACCGGAAACATCACCCGGCTCCATTGCGCGCACGCCTCCATCTTTTCCCCCGGTTAAATACCAGTTAATGAAGTTGTGAACCAGGAAAAAGGTGCTGGTTTGCTCAGCGGCTGCCGGCTCGTGGCGAAACATGTGAAAAATTTTCCCGGCAGTATATCCGGGACGCTTGGAATTGCCAACAGCCTCAATCATCTTTTCGATGCCCCCGATTTTTTCGGTTAAGATATCGCATTCCTCGGAAGTAGAAAAATCGTTCCAGAGTTTACTGAGCGGCCGGGTAAGATTCCCGCTGGCGTCGAGCGTCACCAGGCCATGCTGTTGACCGGAAACGGAAATTGCTGCGATTTCTTGCATCGGGAAATTTTGCTGTTTCATTCGCTGAAATAGAATTTGTAAGGCTTCCAACCACATCATTGGATTGGACTCCGATAAAGCAGCGTTACTGTTCCGGGCAGCGCCATTCAGGGTATTATAGCCGGGCAGGTCTTTATCGTAGTTGAGTCCATCCAGATAGATTTTTTTGCTGAGAGCGGGATCAATACACAGCACTTTACATCCCTGTGTAGAGACATCTATACCAAGAAACAATTTGTTCATCTCTCACCTTTTTATTGAAAATTGAATTGTCTCCCAAACGGATCGGCAATATTTAGCAGTCAATTTGTTGGGATACAAGAAAAAAACTGTCAGACAAACAGTAAACATTGCGGAATTTCCGACATAATAACCGGGCGCCTGTACATATTCTGCCAGTATGTCAATTGCTTACTTAAAATACACGATTTGTTATGTATATAATAAACAATAGCTTATAGGGTTGTTGGTTGATATGGCATGCTGTTTGAATATCAATTGAGCAGAATTAATGCTATCAACAAAAAATGAATCGGGAGTAAAGAATGGTAATAAATCCTGGAAAGGATTTTTGGGGAGTTATGCAATATGATCGTGTGGTAAACCCGGATATTTTCATCAAGGTTGAACCAGTGGAAAAAGTCTGGCAGCCACAAATAAGGGTGACCGAGAATGAGAAAGAATATATCCTAAAGACTGAATTACCCGGATTTACCCGGGAGAATATTGAAGTTAAGCTGGAAGAGGGTCTTTTGGTAATTCATGGTCGTATCCCGGTAAAGCATTCGAATAAGTTGCCTGTGCAATTTGAGAAAACATTTCGTTTGACAAATTTCCCAGCGGACGCTTTAGAAGTTCAATTTGAAAATGAGATTTTATGCATCCTGGTAGCCAAACCAGAGAGCGTCATGGAAAAATAATATAATAAAACAATGCCGTTGCTGGAAATAAAACCGGCAGTAAAAGCGGATTTTAATAGATGAAAAAGGCAGATCGATGATCTGCCTTTTTTGTTCTGCGCTCTTTCTGCGTAAATCAAGCAGCGAAAGCATGTTCTGATGTTGTCTATTCTTTAGCTAAACTTTTGTTTAATCTGCAAATACTCTCCTCCGTAGCTTGTTTAATATATTAAACAAAGTTTTTAATAAAAAATTTCATTATGCTTGGAAGAACCCCTGAATGAAATTATATTTGTTCGCTTTTTTAAAAAAACAGTTTAATATTTTTAACAGATATATAAAGATATGAAAATTGGTGCCAGAGTAAGACGGCTCAGAAAATTGCGCGGATTAACTATTGAAGAACTCGCAAACAATGCCGAGCTTACCAAAGGATTTATTTCTCAGTTGGAAAGAGATATCACTGTCCCATCCGTTCTGAATTTAAAGCAGGTTGTCGAGGTGCTGGGGCTGGATTTAGCAACATTCTTTAGCGATATCGATGAAGGCGAAAAAAATATTTATCAAGTGAAAGACCGAATCATAGATCTTGAAGTTGAGGATTACAAAGTTGCCAACTTAATCCCTAAACTGCGTTACCTGGAGATGAATCCACAATTGTTAACCCTGGCGCCATTAGCGACATATGAAAATGATTATGAAGAAAATGAAGGGTTCGGCTTCATTGTAAAAGGGAAAGTAGAATTAACGATTGAAGCGGAAACGCGAACCATCAACCGCGGTGGTTGTTTCTATGTTTTTTTCGAGAACAATATTCGAATCAAAAATTTGTCCAAAAAAGGGGCCGAAATTCTCTGGGTCCATTATTAAGGAAAGGAGCGAAAAATGAACGCATTAGGAAGACACATACTTGCTGAATTTTATGATTGTGATAACGAAATTTTAAACGACGTCCAGCGAATTGAAAACTATATGAAACGTGCAGCACTTGAATGTGGGGCAACGATTGTCAGTTCTACCTTTCAAACTTTCAATCCTCATGGTGTTAGTGGGGTCGTGGTGATTGCCGAGTCTCACCTGGCAATCCATACCTGGCCGGAATACGGCTATGCCGCGGTGGATGTATTTACCTGCGGAGAAACTGTAAGTCCCAGTGTGGCCAATGACGCATTGAAAGAATATTTGAAAGCAAAAAGCATTAAAACGGTGCAGGTGAATCGAGG
>JAUIFT010000003.1 GCA_030430345.1 Calditrichia bacterium
ATTCCGGGAAGTATTATTCCATTGAGGACCGCTCCAACTGGCAGCGATAATCTCGGTCAATTCGTTGGTATTCCCATTATAAAAATATTGACTGCGGGACATCAGCGCCCAGGTGTCACTGAAATCGTCCCAACTTTCAAAAAGGATTTCGATAAAGCGGTTCTGTCCGTCATAGCTGTAAATATTCCGGGTGGAATTTTCCCAGCCCAGGTTTCCCCAGACCTGGTTGGTGATAATTGAGTCCCGTCCCTGGCTGTCATACTCGCGGCTGGCCCGGGAAACATTTTGCCAACTGCCGGTAATCACCGTGCTTTCAAAAATTCTTTCGATTAGCCGCCCGTTCTGCGAGTCGTAAAAATAAGATGAGCGATTGAAATCATTCCAGTTGCCATTCCACCAGTTTTGGGTATAAATCGTATCAATTTTCCCGGCAGATGTGTAGAAATACTGGGTCAGCAAATCATTGTTCCAGGTCATATTGGTGGTTTCAAACATCTCACAGAATTCTTCCTGAATGACGTAGGTATTTGCGCCTTCCGAAAATGGCACCGGCAGATTCGGGGTAAATTGCCAGGACTGATAAGCCGCCGAATGCAACAGGTTTTTATCTCCACGAAACTCCGCCGGATATTTTTTGAGAACATCCTCAGGCGATTCGGCAACGGCTGTCGATGCGGCTATAAAAAGCAGCAACATAAAAATCAGTAACGGTTTTTTATTCATGAAATTCTCCCAATAGTTTTATGAAACATGTATGGTTGATTCTGAATGTGCGATGCTGAATCGCTTTTCAGGAGGGGAGAGTTAGAAATCGTCGTATGGGCAGGCGCTTTGCCAGCCAATGAGATGCCCCGGTATGAGAAATCCCTCTTGAATGTAAAAGTCGTCAATATTATGAAACGAAATAGTGCTTTACCGCAATAGTAATATTTTATTGAGACGTTACCGTTTTTCAAACCGTATGCCGCGCGTTCGTCCGTTGGATGCTTCCAGCGCGGTAATGTCCCCGGCATCATTGCGGATGAAGCTTAACTCTGCAATCGGATAACCGGCCCGGAAATTATCCTTTTTCGCCGGTGTCAGCGAAATGTCATCCATTCGCCGATGTTGAACCACCAGGTTACTGTCTTTTACTGTCAGTTCGTAAAAAGTTTCCAGTTCGCTGCTAAAGTAACGACCGCTATATGCCGCCAATTCACTGACATCCGGCGCCCAGGGCGCTTCCTGCATACGTTTCGCCAAATGATTGCCGTTCTGGTGCAAGGTCAGCGATTCAACTTCACCGTCCTTATTCTGATGAAAGGTGAGGCTGGCCTCTACAGCTAAGAGCTTGAATGTCGAATCCGATGTCGGCACGATTTGCAGGCGAGCCTGCCCGGTAGCCTGCGAATAAAACTTGTCTTCCTCCCGAGTGAAATCGAGAATGAATCCGGGCATTGTCTCCAATTCGTATTGGCCGGCATACTTATCAAAATTTTCCGGCTCGTATTTCTCCGGATTGAAGGGCGCCGAATCTGCTTCCGCGACAGTTGTTTCACCTTCACTGACCATGTGGGCTTTGAAAAATACTTCAGAGATCTCCGCGGCAAGGTTGCGCGGAAACAAAGCGCTGTTGCTTTGGGTAATGACCGCTGCATCAATTTCGGGATAATAGGCGAGCATTGAACGATGGGCGAGATCCGCCCCGCCATGATGAACTCTTTTCAAACCATTATGTTTGTCCACGAATAAGCCGAGTGCGTAAGCGGTTGTATCACCTTCCTCAATGACAAATCGCCTGGTCATTTCCTGAAAAATACCTTTGCCGCCAACGGCTTCCGTTTTGAAATTTTTTATCCATTTAGCCAGGTCCCCGATGGTCGTGTAAATCGCACCGGCGCCCATTGCAGCGGAAAGGTCCCGCCCTTCGTCAAAACCGCCATCGCTGTTGCCGACATACCCCTGGGCGCTATTGGGGATGACTTCCATGGAATGGCTGCGTACGAAAGAATTGTTCATCCCCAATGGTTGAAAAACATGCGCCTTCATCCAATCCGGAAAAGTTTCTCCGCTGACGCGCTCGACAACCATCGCCAGCAACCCGAAGGCGGTATTATTGTAATTCCATTCCTTTCCGGGATCGTTCTGTAATTCCGGTTGGCGCTGCACAATGGCAATCAATTCGTCCCGGGAAATATAATCTCCCTTATCCAGCCTGCGTCCGGCCATACTGACCAGGTTGAGGAATTCCCGATAGCCGCTGGTGTGGGTCATTAGATGGCGCAGGGTGACCGTCTTGCCAAAGTCCTTCAATTCCGGGATGTGCTGCCGAACATCATCGTCCAGGGTGAGTTTTCCTTGCCGGGCTAGCAGCACTATCGCGAAACAGGTGAACTGTTTCGAGGTGGAGCCGATATTGTTCAGGGTTTCTACCGTAAAGGGCAATTGATAAGCTAAGTTGGCGAGGCCATAGGCTTTTGCAAAGGCAACCTCTCCTTTTTCAATAACGGCAATAACTGCGCCGGGGCTTTCTTTGCTGACGTGTGCCAGCATTAGCTGATCGACTCGTTTGCCCGGAACGGTTGCTATAGGCTCCTGGCGTTTTAGTTCGATGCTGTATTGGCCGCTTTCCGCTTGAAAAGGCTTTACTTCGATGGTATAACTGCCGCTTGCCGTAGTGGTAAAATAAAAGGGTTCCGGCCCGCGGGCAGGATTATCAAAAGTAAATAGGGTTTCTCCATCGGGACCTTGAACGGTCACCATAACATCGACGCTGATTTGGTTCACCTGACCGAAGACAAACTGATCTGCCTGCAAATCGAGGGTGTAGGCATGTGGTGTTTTGGGAGAAAGAGAATCACTTTGGGCGATATTCAGTTGAAGCGGACCGGAAGGAACAGCAGTGTTCTCCTGCGCTACCAGTGCCGATAATGACAATGAAATAAGCAGGAAAAGGAAAAATTGAAAACGAGAGAATAATAGCCAGGTTAAGCCCATATGTCCTCCGGAAAGTAATTATTGACAGTCACTCAATGCGATGTTTAATCGGAAAAACCGGTAGATTGATGCCGCGTTTTGATGTAAATATTCCATGTCTGCGAAGGCTGCCTTTTTCCTTCTGCATTGATAATTGGATATTGGCATTGGATATTCAGTTTTATCAAACATCCTCGCTATTCATTTTGTGTAATTTCGCTTCCTGAATCATCAGATCAAGCTCGGCCGCAAAGGATTTCGCACTGTCCTTATCGGCCCGGGCAATATTCAGGATCAACTCCCCTTTTTCGCAGCCGGGAATTGCGGCCAGGGAATTCATTTTCCGGCCGCGAATGATCAGCTTATTGGAAAACCATTTAGATTCAAATTTTACTTCCCGCAGTTCAGATACCGGCACATTAATTTCTTTAACATCAGATTTTAGCACGCCGATAAAGGCATCTTTGGTCTGAATCTCCAGAGATAATGATTTCCCTTCCAGGGAGGCAATACCATCTGCTTCGGCAAGGTCTGAGTAAAGCGAGGGAATACGGAAAGGAACACTGAGCATTTTTTCCTCCGGTAAATCAAATGAAGTTTAAGAGATCTGGCGATGCAGCACCTGCCCCATCAACTGAAACACGCAGTAAAGACCAATATGTTGCGGTGGCAATAAAAGATCTGCTACATAAGCGATCATTGAACATCTGCTGAGTTCTGGCTTCGATATTTAGCCGGAAGTTATTACTAATTTTGCCCGGAAACAAGGTCTAGCTTTGCAGGGCAATGAAAATGGCAGGCTGATTATTTCGGTATGAAATGTAATTATAAGCAGGCCAATGCTGGCAGATGTTGCCCGGCACTGGCCTGTTATCCATAGCATGAGAGGTCTGCGGTGATAATTTATTTCATGAGGATCATTTTTTTCACGTCGCTAAAATCATTGGCGCGAATGCGATAGAGGTAAATACCGCTGGCGAGATTGCTGCCATCAATATCGATGGAATGCCAGCCTGGCGTCATCTGCTGATCCAGAATGGTGTTGACTTTATGACCGAGAACGGTATACAATTCGATAGATACCCGGGCTGCTTCCGGAATGGCAAAGCGGACTGTTGTGGAAGGATTAAACGGGTTTGGATAGTTTTGGCTCAGTTCAAAAGCCTGCGGTAATGCGTCGTCAGCTTCGATGCCAACCGGCATATACTTCGGGCCAAAAACCAGTCCATTCGGCGTATCCAGTCCGCCACCGTCTGCAAAAATCCCCAGGAAATTTCCCTGCGGATCGTAGCGGTTAATACGATCCTGAAACCAGTCGCAAAGATAGAGATCGCCATGTTCGTCCCAGTCGTATCCTTCGGTACGAACCAGGTTGCTGATATAGGTGCCGAGGGAAGTACCGTCAGCGCTAAAACGTTCAATATTGCCCCGGGTCCAGTCCTGTACAAATAAATCCCCGTTTTCACCAAACCAGCAATTAACCGGTCCGGCGATATCGCTGGTAGGGATGAACGTCTGCATCAAAACGCCGGAAGTATCGAACTTCTGAACCAGGCCATCATTCCCGTTAGAACCCCAGCCGGTTACGTAAAGATTGCCATCAGGATCCCAGGCAAAGCCGCAATTGCCGGGAACACCGACGGAGGTGAATTCATCAACAAATTCACCGTCATCAATCCGAAAACGGGCAACCTTGCGACTGCCGCCCCACTGACTAACATAAATCAGGCCATCTTCGTAGCGAAAGGTCATTTTTGCCGGATTGGCGAGGGAGTAGTTTTTGCTGAAATTCTCGATAAACTCACCAGTCTGTCCATTATATTTTTTAATGCGATTATTGCCGAATCCGGTGACATACAGATGGTCATCAGGACCAAAAACTACTTCCTGGGTATTGGCCAATCCACCAGCGGAGGGCGCAACAAAATCTTTGATATATGCCCCGCTTTCCCCGTTATAAAGCTTCACAGAGTTGGTGGCTGAGCTGCTAACATACAAATCGTATAGCTGCGATTGTGCGAGGAGTTGCCCATCACCGATCATCAGGGCAGTAACGATTAGTGGCAAAAAGAAAAATCGCCGGGCGTTTTTGCCGGAAAAGGTATCCCGGAAAAGGCTGAAAAATAGTGACAATTTGTTCATGCTATCTCCTTTCAGAATAAAAGTTTCCCTTAACCTAAGAAAAGAGTCGGCGAATAGTCTGTACCCAATTTCGGGTAATTCCGGACATTCGCGGGGGGAGAGATGCAATCCGGGTTAGTCTGAAAGGGGGAAATTATGAAGAATTTTGGTGGCGGAATGCTTGAGGTACCAGTCATTTGCAACAAATTGCAGGCGATTGAGTGGTTGCCGGCCAAAATCGTATTCCCGGTATTTTTTGAGCATCTCGGTAAATACCGGCAGATTTTCCGGCGTGGATTGAAAGCGCATAACCGTTAGATGGGCGGTAATCAGTGGATATCGGGCGTCTATTGCCGTTGGAAGATCGCTATTTTGAAACTTGCTGCGCAGCCGATTGCGAAGGATTTGCAGATTGTCATCAGCGGGAAATCCCTGGATTATCACACATGCGGGTGATGCGGTGATTCCCCGAAAGTGAATGTTCGGAGGCGGAAGCCCGTCCAGGCACTCCCTGATGGCAGTAATATACGCATCATCCAACTGTGGATTCCGTTTGAAACCAGCATAACAACTGATAATGGAAAGAATAGTGAGATGAAAGTCGCTTTCCGGATAATAATATTGATTTGGTTCGACCTTGCGAAGTGCGGCAAGGAAATCCGCCACCCGGCCGGCAACTGTTGGAGAGAGACGGGCGAGCAAAGTTAATCCCCGCCGCTTATCCTGCTGCTTATTGATATAAGGATCGACCTGCCAGGTATTGGCGCTAAATTGAACAAGCGCATCCTGCCAGAGGTTGTCGTAAATGGTTTGAATTTTATCCACGGTGGCTCATCAATTGGAGGGGCGGATTATAATTTCCCGGCCATTGGCAGCAGGCAGTTTTTGTATTTACTGCGACTGCCCACTGCCACTAATCTTTACCCATGTCCCAGATTCATTGTTTTCGATTTTACCAATTTCCCCTCATGGAAAACCGAGATGATGTAAATGCCATTGGGCACATCCGCTACTTTTGTTTTCACCTCGGAAGTGGCGCTGCTGCTGAGAATTTCTTTGCCGTCGGCATTTGTAATGGTATAGGTAATTTCTTGCGGCGTTTTTGAATGCTGGCGAATGGTGAAATCGCCAGAGAAGCTGTTGGTTAAAATCTGAATCCAATCGCCTGGCCTGCTGGTATCCGCTGGCGGGGATTTATCATAGTCATGCTGCATCCATTCGATGCCGCCCGGTAAAAGGAGTTGATTGTCGAAATCGAAGAAAGTGGCATGCTCCTGGTGAGAGCCTTGCCCCCAGGGGGTAAAACAGTTGCTGGAAACCCAGGCCGGTTCCCAATACATCACACCGCTGCCGCCGTTTTTAATAATCGTTTGGGTCAGCTCGATCAGCCAGTCCCGCTGAGCTTCCGGGGTGGGTGGATGATAATCGGGATGGGTATGACTGATAATGTTGGGCGCCTGGTCTTTCCACTCCGTCGTCCAGATATAGCCGGTTTCTACAACTATCACTGCTTTTTCCGGATATAAGCGGCGAAACGTGCGGATAACATCTCCCGCCTGTGCGGTGGTTGTTGGGCGATGCCAGGCCCAGTAGTAGGACAGCCCGATGATATCAAAGTTATCGACACCATAGCTGATAAAGCCATCGATCATCCACTCTGCATTGGCCGGGTCGGCAACATGGAGAACGATCTGAATATCCTTGCCGGATGTCTTCTCAAAGTTCTCGACAGTCGCAATTGCCCGGCTGAAGAGTGCTGCATTTCGTTCCCAGTCCAGGGTCCACTTTTTATTGTCTGCTTCGGAAAGCAAGATGCCTTTGTTGACCTCATTACCGATCTGGATCATCTCCGGGAGCAAATTTTCATCATTTAGATGGGAGAGCGTTTTGTAGATATAATTGTAAAGAGAATCTTTCAACAGCGGCAGGTCGTTCACTACCGGTTGCCAGGCCTGTGGCGCGAGCTGCTTGGAGGGATCTGCCCAGGCATCGGAGAGGTGGAAATCGAGCAGTACTTGCATGTTGTTTGCTTTCGTGCGGGCGATGGATTTCTTTACATCAGCCAGGTCGCTATAGCGCTTCCCCTGGTTGAGAGTATCGTACCAGGCCGGGGTATGCCAGAGGCGCAGGCGGACAATATCGCAGCCGCGTTCATCAAAAAGTTGAAAGGGATCTTTGCGGACTTCTTTCTCAAAATATTCGACGCCGCAGTCTTCCATTTCATTCACATAAGACATATCAGCGCCAAAGTAAAAAGGCTGTGCGGAAATTGACCCGCCTAAAAAGAAGAGGATTAAAATGATGACTCTTAGCGGCATGGTGATTTTACTCCTTCTGATTGAGTGAACAGAGTATCCGAATTGAATAACTCAGAACCAGTATAATCATCGCAAAAGTATTGTGCAAACTATGCCGAATTGATCCAACAACTTTTAGCGCAAAATTTTACCCGGTTGGCCAATTGCCGTCTCCTCTCATCAGAGGCTTTTACCCAATACCTGAGCGGATGAGGCATTATCCGGGAAAACGCTCTGTGCGTTTAGGGGAAGTGAAATTGCAATAATGATTGCTAAGAGAGGATGGAATGACGAAGTAAAGCCATCGCTATGCCTCCGTTTCTCCGGGTAAATCCATTCGAAAACGGTAAAGCACATTCCCGCCTTCGGAGGCGCTGATGTCAGCCAGTCCATTGAGGTGGCATTCTTCCAGGATTTTTTTTGCTTCCACTGTAGAGATGTCGATGTGCATGGCAACATCCGCGACCGTGAGCCGGCCCTGGTTTTTAGCGGCCAGCTGAAGAATCTGCCGTTCGCGGGCTTCGTAGCGCCGGTCGCTGCTGTTTCGCTTCATCCGCCGGCAAATCAGGAAGCCGCCCAACACCGAAGGAATACCCATTACGGCGATCCAGATCAACCATTGGCCGGTGGTTCTCTCGTTATCGGGATCATAAATATTTCCGACTGCGCCAACAATAAAAAGCAAGCCAAACAGAATGAGGAATATACCCAGGATGTATCGAAGTCTTTCACTAATCGTCATTGATGCCTCTGCAAGTGTCGTTATCTGTATCTTTGAAAATATTGAAATCCAGTTAAGAAATCAATGGAATGATTTCCCGAAAATCTTTTCTTATGCCCCCTTCCGTATATTTCGCTGCACAGAAGTTCCTTCAGAGTGGGCAAGCCGGCAACTGGCAGCGCTCCGTGCGCAACAACAAATGCTCCTGAAGCGCGTTGTACTTTTGCTGATCATCGGCGTTGCTTTTGCGACTATCTGGTCAGCGGACATTCTCCATTCCTATGGTATTTATATCTTGGCCGCGATTGGACCTTTAGCTGTAAAAGATCGCAACTTGCTCTGGGGCGCAGTCATTATAACTATTCTTTCCTTTACTTTTGCTTTTTACGCACTAAGGGGTGTATTCTCCTGGTGGTGGATGAAGCGCTATTCCCGCGAACTGTTGGAATGGCTTTTCAGAAAGTTTAGTTCGGGAAAAACGGAGATTGGAAAAAATGGCCGTTCAACAGTCATCGGATAAACTAACATTGCGCAGCCTCTTCCGGCGCTTTCGGATAAAAATTCTTTTCACCTGGTTTTTGGTGCTCGGAGAAGCTGCGCTGCTGCTATTATTTCCCCTGTTCATGGGCATCGCTATCGATGATTACCTGGCCGGGGCATATCGGGGATTACTGGCGCTGTCCACCATTGCCTTTCTGGTATTAGCGGTTGGCGCCGGCCGCCGCTTTTATGATACCCGCATTTATTCCCGGATTTATGCGATTATCTCCCCGGAATTGGTAGAAAAGGAGAAGCAACGCGATGCTTCGGTATCGGTGATCTCTGCCCGTGCATCGCTGGCGACGGAGTTCGTGGAATATCTGGAAAACTATTTTCCGGAGATGATAAACAGCTTTATTGGGTTGATCGGTACTTTGGTGATTATTGCCTTTCTCAATCTAAAAGTTTTCCTGGCCTGCCTGGCCGCCACGGCTCTGATCATTATTCTTTACGGACTCACCAGCAAGAAAACCTATCGCCTGAACAGTGGTTATAACAGTGAGTTGGAGAAGCAGGTACAGGTTTTATCCGGCGATAACCGCCCGGGCATCGCAGCGCATTTCAAGCGAGTGGCGAATTGGAATATTCGTTTGTCCGATCTGGAAACGGCCAATTTTTCCCTGAGCTGGCTGTTTCTGATGGGCGTGCTGGTTTATGCCATCATTGCAACGATTGAAAGTGGCATTACCAGCCACGGGCAGGTGCTGGCTATTTTGATGTATGTTTTTAATTATATCGAAACGATCATCGCGATTCCCTTCTTCTACCAGCAGTTTGTGCGTTTGCGGGAAATTTCTCACCGCCTGGAAGGGGAAGAATAATCGATGATTCGATCATCACCGACCAAATGTAAATTATAGAAAAGTTGGCGCTAAAATGTTGAAATCAATATTCTTTTATTGGTATTTTCGCCTCAGCGGTTTGCAATCAAGAGCAGCGCACTGCGGGGAGAGAAATTTAAGATCAAATGATTTTTCTCTTCGGAAAAATTGCTCTCTTCCGCTCCATAAACCTGGGTGAAATGGTCTCCCCAATTGACCGAATTAATTTCAAGCGATTGCTCCTGCATACCGACGTTAAATCCGGCAATCGCAGTTTCCCCATCTATTTGCCTGCAAAAAACGAAAACATCTCCCTTTGCATACAGGCAGTTGAAATCGCCGGATTGCAAGCTGCGATAGCGGCGGCGAATGCCGGTCATTTCCCGGTAAAAATGTAAGCGCTGATAATCCCAGCTATCCTCATCCTGCCAGGGGAAAGCGCCCCGGCAGTGCGGGAGTCCGGCGCTGCTCATCCCGATTTCATCGCCATAATAGATGCAGGGAACGCCCGGGGCAGTCATCTGAAAAAGAATCAGTTGGCGAATGGCTGCTTCATCCCCGTTTAATGTATAATGCAGGCGGGCGGTGTCATGGCTGTCGAGGATGTTCAACTGGGCGAGCATCGCTTCCCGGGGATAAGCATTGGATAGCTGAGCCATTTCTGCTGCCAATGATGGCGCATCCATTTTTTTCAGCTTCTCTTTCGGGTCGGGAAAATATCCTGGCTGAATGTCATCTCCGCCGAAAAATCCCAGCGCGGCGGTTGCCAGGGGGTAATTCATCAGCGCGTCGAAACGGTCGCCCCGCAGCCATTTGGGAGAAATCCCCCAACTTTCCCCGCAAAGATAAGCCTGCGGGTTTGCCGCCTTGACGGTCTGGCGAAAGGCTCTCCAGAATTTCGCATCTTTAATCTCTTCCGCCGCATCGATGCGCCAGCCATCGGCGCCGAATTCGATCCAATATTTTGCAACATCCAACAAATAAGCACGCACCCCGGGATTGCGAATATTGAACTTCGGTAACGCCGGCAAATTCCACCAGGAATCATAGTTGTGATGGTACTCTGCATTACTGCTATACGGACGCAGCGGCCAGTCCCGGATGTGGAACCAGTCCAGATAGGGAGAATCGCCGCCGTTTTCGAGAATATGATGAAAGGCCCAAAATCCCCGGCTGGCATGATTGAAGACGCCATCCAGAACCACTTTTATATCGCGCTGATGACATTCGTCCAGTAAAGCGCGGAGCGCAGCGTTTCCGCCCAACAGTGGGTCGACCTGGTAATAATCGTACGGGTGATAACGATGGTTGGAAGCCGAGGCGAAAACCGGGGTCAGGTAAAGCGCGTTGATATTGAGCGCGTTGAGGTAGTCCAGGCGATCGATGATACCGTAAAGGTCGCCGCCCTGGAATCCTTCTTCTTCAGGCGGGCTGCCCCATTTTTTTAATTGAATATCAGGCAGAGATTCGGCAGCATCGCTGCGGGAAAAGCGGTCGGGAAAGATTTGGTAGAATACCGCGGATTTGACCCATTCCGGGGTTTCGAGGGGAGGCGTAGAGTTTTTTATGGCTTTTGGCATGAGAGACCTTGTGTATAAGGGGTATATGTAATGCCTCTATCCAGCGCTTTATGCGCTGGGGTAAAATGGGACGGTCCTGCGGACCTGTCTAGATCGTATAAACTAAGCCCTGCAAGGGCGAAACATATTAGCCCGGGATGTAAAATCCCGGGCGGATTTAGTATCATTCATTAAAAAACAAAAGTGCATCAACAATATGTTTTTGCCAGTAATCCCAGTTATGGTCGCCATCAAATTCTTCGTAGATATGCGCGATGTTATGCTGCTGCAGTGCCTGATGGAATTCCCGGTTCGCCGGTAGCAGAAAATCATCCCGGCCACAATCAAAACGAATTGGCGGCAATGCGTCTTTGTTTTTCAGCATTAAATCTAACAGGGATTTTTCCGTTGCCGGAATGGGGATGTCCAGACGTGGACCTTCCACAAACTGATTTAACTGTTCAAAATAAATCACTGATGATAATCCCGCACAGGCCTGAAAGCGATGGGGATATTTAGCTGCCAGTCGCAGAGCGCCGTAGCCACCCATGGAAAGCCCGGCGATGAATAGTGGTGCATCCGGGTTGGTTTGCGCAATCGTTTCATAGACTGCCCGGGGGACGTCTTCCAATATCCAGCGCTCATAATCGCGATGCTGATGGGGCAGATAGCCGCTGCCATCCTGCCATAAACCGTCCGAAGGCATGGCGAGAATCATTGGAGAAATTCTCCCTTCGGCAATCAATTTGTCGGCAGTGCGATGCACACCGCCCTTATACAGCCAGGCCCAATGGCTGCCGTAAACGCCGTGAAGCAACAGGACGAGCGGCAGCGGCTGAGAAGCATTTTCACTGCCCTCCGGAACAAAAAGACTGATGTCCGCCCGATGGCCCAATGCCGGACTCTTCACCGTAAGGTGGCGTACCTGGTCCCTCTCGAACGCCGGGTCGGAAGTTTCCAGCGTAAAGAAGTAATTCTCATCACTCATCGATTATCAAAACTCCTTTGGCGTTTTTACCGGCATGCATATCGGCAAATGCCTTATCCAACTCATCGAGGCGATAGGTGTTGGTAACCAGCTCGTCGAGCAGCAGCAAGCCTTTTTGGTAGAGATTGAGGAGAATGGGCAGGTCGATCTGCGGGCGGCATTTCCCATATAGTGGGTTGATATATATTTTGTCCCATTCGAAGAGGGTCATATCCACAGTAATCTTTTCCTCGATGCCGCTGACCTGTACGGCAGTGCCGCCATTGCGCACCATCGCCAGCGGTGCAGCACCCAACCGGGGAATTGCCGTGCACTCGAAGGCATAATCCGCCCCGCGCCCGGCGGTCATCCCTTTCACTTGTTCTGCCGCCGCCAGTAGTTCGCCATCAGATTTTTCAGCGAGGATGGCATCCGTTGCCCCAAATTGCCGGGCCAGATCTAGCTTGGCGGATTGAATATCAATCGCAATGATTTTTTCCGCCCCACTGATTCTCGCCCCCTGGATGACGTTTAGTCCGACCCCGCCGGCACCAAGCACTACAACGGCACTGCCAGCAGTCACTTTTGCGGCATTTACTACCGAGCCGTAACCGGTCATTACCCCGCAGCCGATGATGCAGGCGGAGGAAAAAGGGATGTCTACATCGATCCGAACCAGCGCTTCTTCCCGCACGATCGCATGGGTGGCCATGGTGCCGAGGCGAAAGGATCGCATCAGGGGAGTGCCCTGCCATTGAATGCTTGCCGGATGCGGATGTCCGGCCAGTTCCGGGGAGATGCTATCCGGAAATTGTCGTTCGCAGATTGATTGTTCCCCGTTGCTGCACTGGAAGCAGTTGCCACAGGGAATTGCCCAATTGAGCAACACCCGGTCGTTCATCTGCACGGTTGAGACATCACCACCAACCGCAAGGACGACGCCGGCCCCTTCATGCCCCATGATCATCTGCTCTCCCCAGGATTGTGAGTCGTAATCCGTATGGCAGACACCCGAAGCCTTTATTTGCACCAGCGCTTCTTTCGGGCCCGGCATCCCAACGGTAATCGGCTCGACGGAAAAATGACCTTTGCCGTCGGTAATAGCGGCAAATCCGTTCATATTATCCCTTTTTCATAGATTGAAATAGCATCATAAAATTAATGATTTATCACATTCTCGCCAACACATGCTTTGCAGAAAACAATACTATTTTTGCTGCTATTCAGAAACAAAGCAATATTGGATAAGTATGAGATAGTAATCGGAACTCTTTTTAAGCAAGATCGGGCCGGAAAGAAGATGGAAAAGAAAAGCTCAGAAAACATTCATTTCGCCGAATCGTTACTTTCCCAACTGGAAGTGGAATGGACGCGCGTTGCCGCGGAAATACATAACTACCCGTCGCCGATTCCCGCCTGCGATGCCCAGTTCAATTATTTACTGGAACAGCGGGGAAAACTCACAAAGGAAATGAACCTCTTACGGGAAATAAGAGAGAGAATGGCAGCAGGGCGGGACGAGTCGGCAGCACTAAAAACATTTCTGGCAAGATCGGAATTTGTAAAAGAGGGATGACGCCGCCCTCCACTTCAACACTTTCCGGATATTGCTCAATAGACAAGTATTAATAATGCCCTACCGCATGCATGCAGCGCTATCATATAGCAGGCCTTTTTGGTGGCTTATTCGCTGAAAATTTATTCTGTTGTCATAAATTTGGCAACGGTTTCCGCCAGGTTGGCGAGGTCCTCCCGTTTCTTCACCAGGGTATCGATGGCAGTGTTGCCCATATTTTGCACCCGGTACTCCGGCAACTTTTTCTGAAAGTTCAGCGTGACGAAGGTATCGACGATGCGTTCTTTTAAAGGATGCGGGACGTTGTATTTGCTGATGATCGATGTTTCGATGCCGATGTGAACAACCTCATGAATAATGGTGTTG
This sequence comes from Calditrichia bacterium, assembly GCA_030430345.1. Next base: position 13,924 of record JAUIFT010000003.1, read on the forward strand.
GCAGGATCGTGATAGTTCTTAAAATCCCCCTGCGGCGTGGTGAAAATTAGTATCGATCCATTTTCCGGATCGTAACTACCGCCGGGACCATAAAGGGTTAAATTGACTTGATAAGTGTCGAAGCTGCAGAAAAGCCATTGCCGTTCGCTGGCATCGATTTCGTTGATCATTTGATTTAACAGGGGGCGGCGGCGCTCAATCTTTTTGTAGGCAGCCTGGTAGTCATTCCGTGTATAAATCTTAGTACTCATATAGCTTTGCAGCATTGTAAAATCGTTATCGGTGAGAGAATGGCTGCGTGCTTTTTCGAGGAGCGTGTCGATCACAGCGCCTTGCGGCAGACTGATGGAATAACCATGCTGATCGAAAAAGTGAATGTCCTGGATTGTTCGCCAGACGTATTCGGCTTCCTCGGCAGCACTCGGAATATTGATGCGGATTCTCTCCTGGGCGCTGGCAACGATTAGCAGAATGATTATTAAAAAATTGAGGTTGGAAAAGCGGATTCTCATAGTCGTCCGATCGAAGGTTGAATTTACTCTTTCATCGCTGAAGGCTAAAAAAATATTTATCTAAACACGCTGGATTTTTTATAATATCATCTCGAACTCAATTTCATGACTCACAAGAATCCCATAATGCCCAATGGCGGCGATTTCCGGTTTTATCTTTCGCGCCTCTACAACTGCATTATGGTGAATCGCTTTCATATCAAATCCGCGGCGTTGGTAAAAACGCATTGCATCGGTGTTGTCGTTGGTCGTTAGCAGCCAGATGCGCGAGACGCCAGCGGCTTTCATTGCTTGCACGCATGTCGATGTGAGCATGCTGCCGACGCCCTTCCCGGCAACTTTCGCATTCAGAGTGATAATTTCACAATCTGTGCCGTCATTCCAATAGGTTAGCAATCCGGCCGGTTGCCCGTCAGCCAGGGCTATAAACCCTGGTAAATCTTCTGCCTGGTAAACCCGGCCATGGCTGACCAGTTTACTGGCGCCCCAACTCTCAATAATGTATGCGACCGCCCAATCCCCCCACTGCGCATTCAAGGGAACGATTTCTATACTCATGATATAATTTCCATATTGCATTGCTAACGGATGTGAATCGAAAATGTTTTAAATATGTCGCCCCTACAGGGCTACAAATATATGTGATCTCTTTTTCGCTATAAATATGCCACCCCCATGGGGCTATTGCGGAATTCAGTTTCTTTTGTTAAAAACCAATTGTCCTTTAGTCCCATAGGGACGATATATTTATAGCAATTTTACAGAAGACCAAAAGCCCTGTAGGGGCGACATATTTTGACCATTTTTGTTCATTGTAACGATATGGAAAGCTATAATCCTTTCGGGCATCGTGAACCAGAAAATCTTTTCTACCCAAAAATAAAATAAAGCTGCGCCATTCCCGCCAAAAAGCCGAGCAGGGCGCCGAGGAGAATCAGCTTCAGTTCATCTTCCTGAAAAGCGGGACGGAGTAAATACTGAAACTCTTCCGGGGTTAGTTGCTCCATCCGTTCCTGCATCATTGCTTTCACGATGGTGGCGCGATTGTCGTTAAAAGCCGGATCTTCAAAAGCCGACGCAGTGAAAAGCACTGCTTTCTCGGAAGCAGCATCTTTGATATGGGAAAAGGTCGTGCTGCCAACGGTAAAAGTTACTACCGGTTTGGCCAAACCGGCCATTTCCTCGACAACTTTACGAATATGCTTGCGAATCACGTTATCCGTCGCCCGGGATTTTTCTCCCACCAGCATCTCGTTAACGATATTCCCGAGAGTGATAATCTCCCGGGCGACAATGTCGCACCAAACAGCGGCGACTTCCTTCTGGCGCTTCAGGAAGATGCCCTGGATGATGTATTTCCCGACTTTGATCGGATTAAGCGGTTGAAAAATAATCCGGATAGCGATCCAGTTAGTGGCAAAACCGACAATCAGTCCAAATACCGGCAGCACCCACCCCTGCGGAAAAAACAGCCAGACCAGCATTTGTATAATGCCGAAGAGCAAACCGAAATAGATACCGGAACGGATGATGAAACGAAACTCAACTTCTCCGCACTCCAGGAAAATTTTGTTGACGATCCACTTCTCGCGGGTCAACTGTTTTACCACCACGGTTTTGATATCCACCATCTCCTCAATATGCTCGCTGATATCGATCATCATTTCCCGAATCGTTTCGGGCAATTTTTGGCGGACGTTTTCGTAAATCATCTCCTTGATAAAACCGGGAATAATTTTCCATACCTCGGGGCTCTCCTCCAGCATCACCCACTCGACATAAGCCTCAATTTTTGGGGAGATGATTTGATTGAGATAATCGGCAATCGTTTCCGGTTCCATGCTGCCGAAGAGCTCTTTCAAAGTGCCCAGTTTTGCGAGCGTGGTATCGGAGGTAATCGCCCCCATCTTCGCCGCCTTAGAAGGAATAATGCCCTGCCAGCCGAAAAAGGGCGGCCAGCCGAACGGCTCCAGTGGATAGAAGGTGAGCTTTACCGCTACCCAGTTGGTACTCCAGCCAACCAGGGCTGCCACCACCGGTATGCTGAGATACTTCCAAAATTCGATGTTATAGAAAGTTTGATCAAACATGACGTTTATTGCTGCCCTCGCTGAGAATTTCGATTTCCGCCTGAATATTTTCCTCTTCGAAGACTGCCTGCAGCTGTTCAACGACCCGTTTTTCTACTTCTTTTTCCAGGTCAACGAACAGGTGGCCAAATCGGGAAGCGACCCAGCCTTTATGAGATTTTACTATTTCCCGCACGTTGGTAATTTTTATGGTGATCAAGAGAGGTTCCCGTATCTTTTTATTTCATAACTTTGTTTAATTTGTTGTGGCAAATGGGCAAATATGCAAATGAGCATTAATCCAGGTAAAGTTTCCCGATTCGCGATGAAATAAGCAAATATTGTTTAAGATTCAAGGAATGTGTAAAATAGATGGATGTATTCGGTTTTGTGTGTTTTAAGAGAATTGTTGTGAAAAGATAAATGTCCAATATCCAATACTCAATGTAGAATGTCCAGGTATCCTGGCTAATCCGTGTCAAATTTAGTAATAGTAGTTCCTTTTACATTGGATATTGAACATTGGATATTGGACATTGAAACGTCGTTTTCAGATTATAATTGATGCCAATTAATTATTTTTAAGACTGTGGTTATAGAAAACTATGAATAAAAAACAGCGCGTTTTTAGCGATGCGGAAATTGAAGCGAATAAGAAAATATATACCGAGCATTTCGATCCCGAGTTTACCGAAGACTTGGTTTCCCACGTCCTTAGCCTGATCGACCGGTTTTATTTTCGATCGAAATTTATCGGCTTTGATAATCTGCCAGAACGCAATAATCCGGACCGGCCGTTGATCTATGCCGCCAACCATTGCGGAATGGCTTTCCCCTGGGATGCAATCATCTTTTCCGCAATGCTTTTTAAGCGGAATAAATTTAACTTCAAGCATTCTGTAAGACCGCTGGCTTCGCCGCTGTTGTCCCAAATTAACTTGATGAATCCCTTTCTGCTCACCAATTTTTGGCGGCGCGCCGGCGGGATCGATGCCACCTTTCTCAACTTTGAAACAATGATGCAGTATCAGGAAGCGAATCTGCTTATTTATCCCGAGGGAATTCCCGGCATCGGGAAAGGGTTTAACCGCCGCTATCAACTGCAGCGCTTTGCCACTTCGTTTATCCGCATGAGCATCAAATACCGCACGGATGTTGTTCCCTATGCCTCGGTGAACGGCGAATATATTAATCCCTATAATCTCGAATCAAAACTGCTCAATCGCCTCACCAGCTTAATCGGCATCCCTTTTCTCCCAATTGGTATTATGACCCTGTTGATTCCCCTGCAGCCCTGGCTGTTCTATTTCGGTTTTCCGGCCAAGCTGACCTTCGTGATGGGAGAACGTATAAAGCCCTATGCGATGATCGATAAACCCTATGAAGAAATCAGCGATGACGAATTTCAGGAAGTGGCCGAGCGGGTAAAAGACCAGATGCAGGCGAATCTGGACGCTGCCGTTGCAAAATATGGACAGCAGCCCTACCAATGCCGGGAACTGTTCGCCAGTTGGAAGGGGAAACTTTCCCGTTTTCCATTTTTTATTCCGGCGTTTTGGCCATCCATTTTCGCCGAATTTGAGCGTTTCTCAAAAAAAGGGCGGGTGCGTTCCTTGAAAATTAACTTCTGGACCGGATTACGGGCATTCCTGAAAAATCCAATTACCATTGCTTTTTTTATACCGATCCTCGGCTGGATTCCCATTCTGCTGCGTGGCTACAGCAGTAAGCGGGCGGATTTGGATAAATAAAAAAAAATCCTTACCTAGAACTTGCAGCGTTTTATGAGTGGCTGTAAGAATATTATGAATTTTGTAAATCAGCCTGCGCTGGAAAAATCAATAGTTCAACTTAACTAAAGTAGGTGAAGAATGGACGGATTGCTTGTATTTATTCTTGTTGGTATTCTGGCCGGTTTCCTGGCTGGAAAAATAATGAAAGGCGGGGGATTCGGCCTGCTCGGAAATTTGCTCGTCGGTATCGTTGGTGCTTACCTGGGGAGCTTTCTGTTACGTTTGGTGGGAATGTCCGCCTATGGCCTTATCGGGGATATTGTTACCGCGGTGATCGGGGCCATCGCCCTCCTCTGGATCATTGATCTGGTGAAGAAGTAAGAAAGACAAAAGCTGCGGAGAGGAAAATTTTCAGCCCATTCCGCAGCTTTTTCAGTGAATCGTTGTCAGTGAATAGTAATCAGTTTTCCGTTAACAGGTAACAATTCTAATGAGCCTGATAATTGTTAACTGATCACTGTTAACTGTTCACTGTTAAAAAAATTACCGATTCCGCCCATACTCCTCATGACTCGAAACCCAATCCGAAGAGGAAATCGCTGAGGCCAATGAGAGCTCTCCGGCCAATACCACACCAGCGATAATCTCGGCAAATTTATGCACCTTATCCCGTCCGTAACAGCCGAGCACCTCCAGGGATTCCCGCTGGGTTGCCAGTCCGGTGCCCCCGCCGTATGTCGCGACAATCAAGGAAGGAATTGTTATCGATGCATACAGATCTTTCTCCGGGGTCAGTTCGATGTAGATCAATCCGGCGGAAGATTCCGCCACATTGGCGACGTCCTGCCCGGTCGCAATAAACATTGCCGTAATTGCATTGGCTGAGTGCAAGCCGTTGTTGTTCGCGCCGGAGAGAATTGAACCGACGTTGGCAATGCCGGCATGATAGGCGAGGCTTTCCGGATCGACGCGCATTTGCTGGATCAGCGTGTCCCGCTTAATGACGGCTTCCGCGGTCACCCGCTTTCCGCGCGTGCGCATGATGTTGATCTGACTGGCTTTTTTATCCGTGGCAAAGTTGGACTCCAGGTAAAAATGGCGAATCCCTTTATAATGATCCATAATCCAGCTACAGGCGGCAAAGGTGGCGCGCCCAACCATATTTTGCCCGGCAGCGTCCCCGGTCGTATAGTTAAAGCGCAAATAAGCGAATTTGCTCGCCAGGTAAGTATCGATATCAAAAAGTTTTGCAACACTGGAGGTCGCTTCGGCATGCTCCTTGATCGTCACAAAATTTTCCTGCACCCAGGCGGCGAAATCCCGTGCTTCCCGCGCGTCCCCAAAAACGAAAACCGGCGCACGCTGCATCGCATCGCCAACCACGCTGCATTTAACGCCGCCGCTGCTGTTCAGCAATTTAATGCCACGATTATACGAGGCGACCAAAGTCCCTTCGGTTGTTGCCAGGGGAATCAGAAAATCACCATTGGCATGCTCGCCGTTGACGCGAATCGGCCCGGCCAGTCCCAGGGGAATTTGCGCCACACCGGTAAAGTTCTCACAGTTTCCCTGGGTGATGTGCGGATCAAAAGAGTAATGACTGACATGCTCCATTTTTTTGCCGCTAAATTTGGCGACAAATTTTTGCCGGGACTGGATGGCAGTCTCGGAGTAGTCATCATGGTTATCGCGGGGGATGCGCACGATCCCCTTTTTCTCTTCTGAAATAGAGTCTTCCACTTTCAACGTAAGCTTCCCAAAGGGTTTGGTACGGAAAACAA
>JAUIFT010000476.1 GCA_030430345.1 Calditrichia bacterium
GCAAAGGTCTGACCGCCAAGAATGCTGCTCATCATCGGTTTCCATTGGCCGATCGCCATCAGTCCAGAGGTCGCGCTGAAAATGAAGGTTAGCCAAAGCATACAGCCCAACGGCGTGTTCAGCATCTGCTGCCAGTCGACATCAATGTGGCCGCGATGGGATGTTTCCGGCGGCGTCCAGCCAGCGGGTTGCCAACCGGCGGGGGGGTTGCGTAACAACGTCGCACCAAGCACAACCGCCAGCGCACTAACGAACCCATGGAGCAGGAAAAAAGATTGCCAGCCCAGGCCGCTGTCACTGCCGCTGGCAATACCAAGGGCAATAAGGATAACATCCCCAAACCCCAGTGATGCTGCACCATTCGCCGGTTGCATCAGAAGCGCCGCCGGTCCGGCAAAAAAGAGTGCACCAGCGCCAAAACCGGCGACCGATAATCCGGTGATCAAACCCTTCTTATCGGGAAACCATTTCACCGATGCAGCAATCGGGCAAACGTAGGCAAAGCCGATACCGGCACCGCCGATAATGCCATATGTAAGATAAAGGATCCAGGGAGAATCCTGGCGAAGGAGTAATGCGGTAAGAATAAACGAGATGCCCAGTAAAACACCGCCGATGGTAGCCACTTTTCGCGGGCCGATTCTATCCTGCAAGCGGCCAGCGGGAATCATGGTAAGTGCGAAAGAGGCCAGGGCAAAAGAGAACGCCCATTGCGTAGTGGATCTTCCCCATCCGAACTCCATTTCCAAAGGTTTTACAAAAACACTAAATGCGTAAACCGTTCCCAGGACAACCTGCACGATCAGCCCGCCAACAACTACCAACCAACGTTTCCGATTCGCTTCTTTCATGTCATTTTCCTCTGTAAGTGGGTGGACTATATATTTGAAATATCAATTAGTTTCAGTCGCCAGAAGACATAAAAAAGCATTACGTTGAGTGGGAATTTAGTATTGGAGGAAAGCGCTCGGCAATCGTTTTAAATAATAGTTCCGGATGCAAGCACCCCGCCCTGAAGAATAATTCGAGGCGGGTTTTAAAGCATTGCAAAGTGCAGCAGTTACTTCCCGGCGACGGCCTCAATTTCGGCAACAAGTTCCGGGAACAGCAGCCGTTGCCCCCCGAGTAATGATTGCGGGGGGCGCACGCCGTTCTCAGAAATCCAATTGGCATATACGTCTAAAATCAATAATACCCCGGAATCTGAAAACAAAAACGCATTTCCATCTGTATAGAGAATGATGAAAACCGGAAGCCCTAAAAAAAGTCCTGATCCGAAAGCCCTCTTCTGGCCGCTGCAAATTTCCGGCTGGATAGCTGGTGGATTTGTCCTGTTCCTGGCCGGCCTCAGCCATCAACCGCTGCTGCCTTCTGCGATAAGAAACAGCCTTTTCGCAGTTATCGGCTTTGTGTTAAGCCTGATATTATATCGTGTTTATAAAAAACTCTGGCAGCGCTACCATTCATTTTGGGTAAATGGCGCTGCTGCGTTTCTTGGCTCATACCTCTGCGGGGTGATTTCCGGATTTATACTGAACCCGATATCGTTTCATTTTTTTCATGGCGGTTTAGGGCCAGACCCATTTTCAGCGCTGTTTGCCGGGGTATTGAATTTCGCCCTGGTCTTCGTCGTCTGGAGTGCCTGCTATTACGCTGTTAAATACTATTTAGATCCAACCGGCAGCCGCCCGGCGCAAAATGATTATTTGCAACGGCTCTCGGTCGAGCATGGTAAGGAACTGATTCCCTTAAAAATGCAGGAAATTAGCCATATCAAAGCGGAAAGCGATTATATTAAAATTTTCGTAAATGATCGAGCCTATTTGCTGCGGAAAACCCTCCGCCATTTGGAGCGGCAGTTGGATCCTTTAGTTTTTCAGCGGGTGCATCGCTCTTATATCGTCAATATCAATTTTGTTGCCTCATTGCGGCCGCATACGAATGGGGAATATTTTATAATTCTTTCCACCGGAGCCAGGCTAAAACTAAGCCGGAGCTACCGCCATGTCTTGAAATCCCATTTTGGCAGCGGGGCTTAAAAATAGCCGCACATTTCGCGGAAAAATTTATTCATTTCGTCCCTTAAAATCCTCGTTCCATCGAATATCGCTCCTGCTGATGTTGACTTTCTGCCATAAGTACTTTATTTAAGCGATAAACAGAGGAATATTATGGCGACTTCTTTTCTAAAAAAGCTCTCAATCTTAATCTTTAGTTTACAGTTGTTTCATTGCTCTCAGCCAATCGATTCGGCCGATGCCCTCATTCAATCCCATATTGAAGCGCTGGGCGGATATGAGGCGCTGAAAGCGATTGAAACGATTACCGCTATCGGCATTTATGAGGAGGAGAGCTTCCGGCAGGTTCATCGCTTCGATAAAAAACGGCCTAATTTTATTCGTATCACCACGAATTATGATGGAGAAACCGGCACGTTTGGCTATTGCGAAGGATTTGATGGGGCCGCCTGGGAATACAGTTTTAAAATACCGGAGCGCGTTATTGGGGAACCGGCACGAGCGTTGAAAAATGCATCCGCTTTTGAGCCGTCTTATATCGATTATAAACGGAAAGGATACCAGGCAAAATTTCTGGGGGAAACCGAGATAAAAGGTCAGCGGGTTTATCATCTGCAAATTATTCGCGAGAGCGAGAAAATAGACAATTTTTTCTTCGATGTTAACACCCTGATGCAATCCATTTCTATTGGCAATGCGCCTTTTCATGGCGAAGGCGCGGTTATTGAAATATTCGAAAAACGCTCCGATTATCGTCCGGTGGCCGGGGTATTAATGCCCTTCAAATATGAACAGCGCTCCGGCGAGGAAGTTTTATCGAGATTAATCTGGCAGAAAATTGCGGCGAATAACGATCTTTCCGATGAGTGGTTTTCTCCCCCGCTCTCCCGGGAGCAGGAAATGTTCACCGCTTTCCGGATGGATATGCTGGAGGGAAAATTTGCTGAAATGGCCGCCCGTTATGCCGAATACAAAAAAGTGGCCAGCGAGCGTTTCGATCAAAAATTGGAAAATCAGTTAAACACCTTCGGCTACGAACTGAACAGTCATAAACGGTATGGTGATGCCATTCAAATATTTAAACTGGCCATCGGTTATTTTCCTCGCTCCGGCAATCTTTACGACAGCCTGGGCGAAACCTATCTGCTAAACGGTGATACCGCCAATGCGGTGATAAATTACCGGAAGTCTATCGAATTAGACCCCGGGAACAACAATGCGATAGAAGTGCTGAGGAAGATTTCTGCCAGGAACTAAACACTTTCTGAGGCGCGATTGTTAGCGGTTCTTGTAAATTACCAGCCGCTCTTGCAATAATAGCAGCATCTGTAGACGCTTGCCCGCGAAACACCATCGGATTAGAAAATAAAGTGTTTCGTGGGTGCCTCATGGGAGCGTTATTCGTTAAAAAAATTTTCCTTATTTCAATAGAATCATTTTCCGGGCACGGGCAAAATCTCCGACCTGCAGGCGGTAAATGTAAATACCGCTGCTAACCTGCTCTCCCAGATCGTTGCTGCCATCCCACTGCAGAGAATGATTACCGGCTGCCCGGTTCTCACTCACCAAAGTTTTCACCAACCTCCCG
>JAUIFT010000477.1 GCA_030430345.1 Calditrichia bacterium
CAACGCGTTAGCATTGGCAACTTAACCGTAGATTTTTCTACTTATGATGCGTATATGGAGGGCAAAGCGGAACCAATGTCTCACAAAGAATTTGAGATTCTTAAATTTCTTTGGCAGCATCAGGGGCAGACTGTTTCCCGCGATCAGTTATTAAATGATGTTTGGGGTTATGATGAATTTCCAACGACCCGTACAGTCGACAATTTTATTCTGAAGCTCCGGAAACGTATTGAGCAGGATCCTACCCATCCCCGCATTATTTTAACGGTTCACGGCGTTGGGTATAAATTAGTCGATATTTAATCAGAAACAGAAAAACAAGTTTTTCGTTTATATACTAATGGATTGTGGAATTTCTGGCAGAGACGAGCAGAACTGTGTAGGTGTATGAGAGACAATCCGGTTCGCGCAAGAAGCGCAGGAATGAGGCAAAAATGAGTTTAAAGTATTTTATTATCGTAATTTCAATATGGCTAACCCATGGAGTATTTTCCGCAGGTCCGGAACAACGCATCATCGATCTGCGTGGTCACTGGAAATTTGAAATTGGCGATGACATGGAATGGGCCAGCCCAAATTACAACGATAAAGACTGGCAAACCGTATTTACACCATCAACCTGGGAAGACGAAGGCTTTCCCGGCTATGATGGCTATGCCTGGTACCGAAAAAATTTTACCCTGGGCAAAGAGCCACTGGAACATACTATTTACCTTAAAATCGGCCGCATCGATGATGTTGACGAAGTTTACGTCAACGGTCACCTGGTGGGATTTTCCGGCAGCTTTCCTCCGAAATATGAAACTGCCTATCATCGTTTCCGGGAATATATTATTCCCCCGGAATTCCTCAATTTTTCTGCCGATAACGTTATCGCAGTGCGAGTTTTTGATGAAGCTTTGGAGGGAGGCATTCTGGAAGGCCGCCTGGGCTTATACCAGGTACCCAATGCAGTTTCCACCAGTCTCAATCTCGCCGGGATTTGGATGTTCCGCCCCGGTGACAATATGGATTGGAAATCGACAACAACTGACACCGCTAACTGGGACAAGATCATCGTACCAATGTATTGGGAACCGCAGGGGTATCGGGATATGGATGGCTTTGCCTGGTATCGTAAGGAATTTCGTTTACCCTCCCATTATTACGGGAAGGACCTGGTGCTTGTGCTGGGACTGATCGATGATCTGGACCAAACATTTGTAAACGGTGAAAAGGTCGGACAAACCGGGCGCTTTTACAAAGTGGTTTTTGGAGAAGTGCCGGTAGAAGGCGATGAATATCAAAAGCTGCGGGCCTACAAACTGCCGGGCGAAGTGCTAAACTTTGGTGGCAGAAATACAATAGCGATTCGCGTCTATGACGGCCTTATTGACGGCGGCATCTATAAAGGCCCGATTGGGATCACGACAGAAGAGAATCTCGCTTTATACATTGAAGAAGACACGCGCCACATACGCCCATCTTTCTGGGATATGTTCAATGCAATTTTTCGCGGCAAAGATCGCGATCGCGAACGGGACAACTAATCATTGTCCAATTTTTCTTTCGCCTGCCGCAGGTCATTCTGTATATCCTGGCGCTGCGGCAGCTGACTGGCCGCTTTTTCCAACATCTCCACCGCCGGTTTATACTCTCCCTTCTTATAGTAGCCAATGCCGGCAGTATGCGCCGGCAAGGGTAAATACGTTAGATATGAAACGAATTCCGGAAATATCTCCGGCTGCAAACTTACAGCTTTATTCGCCAGCAGCAATCCTTTCTCAACATCGAGATCCCCGTGTATTAGTGCCGCTGAGAAAAGATTGTAACTTGCAAACCTCTCGTTAATGCGTATAGATTTTTCAGCAAATTTCCGGGCATTTTGAAACTTTCCTTGCCGGAGCGACAAATATCCCAGGAAACGAATATTAAGCACATTCAGTGAATCTAAGCCATAAGCGGCTTGAAGATGGGTTTCCGCTTCATCTAATTTGCTATTCAGTATATCTGCGCTGGCCATCATTTGCAATCCCGATATTTTATTTGGGCTTAGCTGGTAGAAGCGTTCCGCATAGCCATGTGCTTTTTCATACTCCTTCTGCCGCAAGGCGATATTTACCAGACCATCCAGGCTATATACCTGCTTCGGGTTTAGCTTCAAAGCTTTCAGAAATGAAGACTTCGCCGCGTCTAATTTCCGCTGGTTTAGCAGGCACCAGCCGAGATCATTATGCAACCAGTTATCCTTCTCAGCCAGCGCCAATGCTCGCCGTAAAATAGCTTCCGCCGCGGTATGCTGCTTCAACCGGTCCAGCGTTACCCCCCGCCCTTTTAATGCATCGATAAAATCCGGATTGATTTTCAAACAAGCTTCGAAGGCGGTATCAGCTGTTTGAAATTTTCGTTGCCGGAATGCACTCCAGCCCCAGCCGTTTAAAGCGCTGGGATAGCTTTCATTTAACCCATAAAGCGGATGATAGATCCGTTGGGAATCCAGGCGGGTGCTTTTTGCAAAAACAACTTCCGCTTCAGCGAATCGATTTAGCGCATAAAGCGCCCAGCCCAGGCTGTTAATGACGTCAATCTCTAACGGATTCAATTGATAGCTTTCCCGGTAAGCATCCGCGGCTGCTTCATATATTTCCTGACGTACCAGGGAGGTGCCCAGGCCTTCATATATTTTTGCCAAAATAATAGGACTGTCCGTATTGCTCTCAAGGCATTCCCGAAAAACAGGTGCTGCTTCCGAATATTTCTTCTGGCGAATCAGGGTCCATCCCAACCGGTTCAGAATGAATGTATTTTTCGGATCGTCAGCGAGTAAATCACGATAGATCTGTTCAGCTTCAGAATGCTTCCCCTGCTGCCCCAGGCTTTCTCCCAGTAAACCGATAGCCGGCAAGTATCCCGGGACGTCCTTCAGGGAATTCTGCAAAAACGCTTCAGCCTTTTCGAATTGACGGGCGCCATAATAGAAGGTGCCCAAAGTGTAAATCATTGCTTTATCATGCGGATAAAAGCGGCGCATTTCCCGTAAAATCCGAATCCCTTCCTGGAACCCGGCAGGATCATTCGGGTTTTCTGCGACGGCCAGTCCGGCCCGGATCAAGTATTGTTCTTTTTCCGGGACACTATTGACATATCGTGCGGCAATTTTACCATGTTTTATAGTCAACGGATTATTTTGATCGGACATAAGCGCCTGGGTAAACGCCAGCCAGAAATGCGCCAACCCAAATGTCGAATCAATCGCCAGGGCATTCTGGAAAGCGTTTTTTGCCTCCTGAAAGGCAAACCTTGAGAGTAACTCCTGACCTTTAAAGTAATCCTGATACGCATCCAGGTTAACCGTGGTCATTTCCGCTAAACGGCGGCTGCGTTGACGAATCTCCGTCAGTTTTTCATTCAGGTTTTCCCGGGTTCTTTCGGAGAGTTCATCGATCATCTCTAAGATGCTTTCCTGTCCTTCTCCCCGGGCCATATCCGCAAAAATATGACGGTCTTCCTGGACATCATGCACCTTGATGTCCATGGTATACAGTTTGCCTAGTTTGCGGATTGTGGCTACGACAAGGATTTGCACCTGTTCCTGGCGGGCAACATCCCGGGCAAGGACTTCGTC
>JAUIFT010000478.1 GCA_030430345.1 Calditrichia bacterium
TTCCCAGATAGGTATTTCCGTAGAATCCGGCAGCAGCAGTAATCGTAAGAGAACCTTCGCCGGAATCATAGGCTAAATGCAGGGAATCACTGCCACTGCTGAATTGAAAATCCAGTAAAGAATCCGGTGTTTCCGCATCCTCTGCGAAAAGCCAGATATCCAGGGAAGTGCTGTCACCACTATCAATGAAGACAGTGTCGGGTAGATTTTTCCACACCGGAGGCTGATTCGTCAAAAGTGCCGGGGTGAGAAAACCGGCGGCTAAATTTGCATTAAGGCCATTCGCAAATCCGGGAGGTGTCATCTGCGCCAGAGTGCTTGTTAATTGATATTGGGTGGACTGGCTATTGCCGCCTGCACCGTTCAGCGTAGCTTTCTGCAAGGCCGCTTGCGGGGTTTGCCCCAATGCGACATTGATAATAATGAGTTGCAGCAGGATTGTTATTAAGCAGCAACCAATCACAAATATCCCCGGTGGTTCTTGTCTGCTAATTGTAATTTGCCCGTTCATTATTCACTCCTTAAATGGGATGTCAATGTTTGATCGAAGGAGTTGAGATTGGACTCTGTTTCTGTGTATGTGCCTGGAAACATCGGTTGATTTGATAGCAGTCTTTCCAGGACATTTTCTAAACGGGTAATTTTATCTCCCATGGACTTATGAGCATTCTGCAATAATTGATGGCGTTGTTGCAAGCTGCTTAGCTGTTGCTGTAAATCCGCCGTGCGTTTTTCTAACGCCTGAATCGCCGTAAAATTAACCCCATGAAAATCGGCACAGGCGATAGTGGTATCGGAACCGATCTTGCCAATGCCATCATTCCCGAAAGCAGCAAAAAAATCCTGCGCCATTGGTCCGTAATGCCGGTACAATTGAGGATTTTGCCCGATATAATTCCAGGTGCCCAACCGGAAATTGGCGACCTTCGTTAAGATAGCTTCGCCATTCAACCGTTTAAAATTTTCCTTTTTGGTAGAATCGGAAATCGCTTCCCAGGAGCTGCCGTTTGCGGGCAGTTTTACCCCGGCTAATGGCTCCCCATTTGCGCCAACACCGCTAACGAAGCGCACCCCACCAGTGGCGCGGGCAGCGAATTCGTTCGCTGCTTCCGAAGTGAAAGGTGTGGCTACAATCGTGGACAAATTATCGCCCCAGAGAAAGGTGCCGTTATGCGCTGCATCTACACTTGCCCCGGTGCCCCCGGCAAAGGAATATGGTCCGGCGGCCGTGGTACTCCAGCCTACCGACATGGCTGCTCTCCCACTGGCGGTAGTGCTCTGCCCAAATGCCGCTGAAGTAAATCCCGAGGCGGTATTATCAGAGCCAATAGCAGCAGCGTATAAAGATGTGGCGCTATTGTTTCCCCCGAACGCCAATGTGCCGGTGCTGCTGGCAATGTTTTGGTTGCCGAAAGCGGTCGCATATTCACCGCTGGCCTGGTTATGCTGGCCAAACGCCGTTGCCGCGGTGCCGCTGGCAATATTGTCCAGCCCGCCGGCGAAAGCATAGATACCGGAAGCCTGGTTATCCAGGCCGAACGCCGCAGAGTAGCTGCCGGTATTGCCATCATCCCAGCGATTGCCATTCACCCGCCCGGCCCGGAATGCCGATTTCCCCGGATACCACATCATCCGGGTGCCAAAGCCGCTAAAAGCAATGGGGCCTAAGCCATGAGTACCCTGAAATAACACGCCGTTTTCATTAAAGACATGCAAGTCTGCCAGCGGTGTATTGAGGTCGCCGATAGCGACTTTTCCTTCCACGGTAAAAATTTTATCCTGCCCGGAGAATTTGCCGGAGCCGGCGACGTGGAAATCGCTGTCGGGAAAGGTCGCGACGCCCAGTTTACCGGAAACTTGCAGGCGATTGTTTTGCCCTAAAATGAGCGCATTGCCATTCACTTCCAGTGCGTTAGTGGGAGTGGGTTCATTGATACCAACCAGTCCATTTAAGATAATGTCGCCACCATCTACCCGAACATCGCCGTTAACGTGCAAATCCGCCTGAGGCGCCGGGACGCCAATCCCGACCGAGCTGGAAACGAGCAGACCGTCATCCCCCTGTATATTGACCGCTCCGGCATCAGCAACAATTGTTCGTCCCGCCCCGGCGCCGTTTTGATCGTACGCTTCATCCAGCGTATTTCCGCCAATACTGCCGTTGTCAATGCCGTCCGCAAATCCTTCCGGGACATCGGTTAGGTTATCCCAGCTAAAATGGTTGCTTCCTTCGTTGGGAGGATTGCCATCGGAATTGCGAAACTCTGATGTGTCCAATCCACTCCATTGTTCTGCGGAATGGCTAAGGAGTGCATAGGCGCTGCTGACTATCCGCCGCCGCGGGGTCATTTCCGGATCTGCTGCGACTGTAATGCCCAAGTATTTTTCCGGCCCGGCTAAAGCATTTGGCATTAATGGAGTGTTGCTTCCTAAAAGAACGCTAAAAAGCCCTTGCCGGGTTTCTAAGGTATGAGATTCTGACCAGATGGCGCTCCCGCCCGTTGGCAGATCATAAATTGTAAAAACGATTTGATAATTTCCATCGGCAATGGGGGCGCCGGTAGCGGGATCGCTTAATGCTCCCTGGTAATTCATTTGCTGCGGCACCTGCGCGAATATTAAAAAAGAGCAGCTAGCTAAAAAAAGAAATATGACCCGATAAAGCAGCTGATATTTTTGGCCAGCAAACATTGTAAACCTCCTTATTCAATAATCTGATTTTGTTAGACTGGGGATTCTGTCGTTAATTCTAATATAAATGTGGGGAAAACCTGGTTGGGGAATCAATCCCATGAAAATGGGAGAGCGAAGAGGTGATTTGGTTTTTAAGTGTTAATTCCTTAATACTTTTAAACTAATAACAGGAGATTTCTATAAAAATTTCTGGTAGAGCCGGCAACGAATATTTACTGATGCTATAGTGCTTCTGGCTATTGTCGGTCCTTATTAGTAACAGTGCACTCTTGATCTTTGTGCTCTTTAAATTACAGAAAATACTGAAAATCAACTGGCGGGATGCCGGGCAAATCTTTTTGCCGGGGGTTATTGCGGGCAGCCTGATGCTAATTGGCTGCTCTGGAAGTTATGGTATATTGCCAGCCCGCTGAGCAATCTGTTCTGGTTTGCAGCGCCGGTAATTTCTCCACTTTTAATCTTCCTGTTGTCGTTACTGATAACCCAACAATGCTTTCCGGAAAATCAACTATTGCTGGCAATTCGTCAATTCTTTAACAATAAAAAAGGCGTTTAGACTTTCGGAAAAAGGTGTATGAAAGCGCGTTTTAAATCCGTACATTTTTCTAGCTGATAGTAACAATGTTGTCTTTTTTTATCAGCGGTTTTTATCATTTATGCATATAATGCCAGGCATGTAGAAATGCCTTAGCCTTATAGATATGGTTTGTCGGAAATTCAACTTCTTACGGAAGTGAAGCGGTTTAAACCTGTGGAGGCTGTTATGGAATTATATGTGTTACTCTCCCTCTTTACCGGGATTTTCGCAGGCATTGTGCATGTGCTCAGCGGACCGGATCATCTCGCGGCAATTTCCCCGTTAACTTTACAAAAAAATAATCGCTACTGGCATTGCGGATTTTCCTGGGGC
>JAUIFT010000479.1 GCA_030430345.1 Calditrichia bacterium
ACCTAATATCAAGGAGGGGTCATGCTACAAAGTTACTTAAAAATTGCCCTGCGAAACATCTTCAAACACAAAGGTTATTCACTCATCAACATTTTGGGTCTGGCCATTGGTATGGCCTGCTGCGTGCTGATTCTCTTATTCGTGCAGCACGAATTAAGCTACGACCGCTATCATGAAAATGCGGAAAATATTTATCGGGTAGAACGGGATATCAATTTTAATGATATCGCCGGTGTGTATCCGGTAACCCCGCATCCAATGGGACCGGCGCTGGAAAGCGATTACCCGGAAGTGCTGCGGGCGATTCGCATCTGGTCTTCTGATACTGATTATCTCGATAGCAATCATCAATATCAGCGCGGGCAGTTTATTTATGCCGATGCTGCTGTTTTCGAAGTCTTTTCCTGGGAATTGCTGCAAGGTGACCGGGAAACCGCCCTGGTGGAGCCGGATGCCATTGTGATTACCGAATCGTTGGCGGAGAAATACTTCCCCGGCGAAAATCCCATGGGAAAAACCCTGACGATGCAGTGGGGCCGCGACATCGATTACAAGGTGACCGGTGTAATGAAGGACGTGCCGGAGAATTCTCACTTCACTTTCGATGCGATTGCCTCTTACGCCAGCGTTTACGCGATACAGGGGGCAGAACAGCTAAGTATCTGGTTCAGCAACAATATCTACACATACGTAATGTTGCCGGACGGGGGAGATCCACTTGCTTTAGAGGCGAAATTACCGGCATTTCAGGAAAAATATATGGGCGACCAGGCCCGGCAGTTTATGGGGCCGGATGCGGACATCAATAGTTTTGTTGCGTTGCGTTTGAAACCAATGACCAGTATTCACCTCTATTCTAACCTGGAACATGAGATTCAGCCAAACAGTGATATCAACACGGTATATATCTTTTCCGGCATCGCCTTATTAATTTTGCTGATTGCCTGTATCAATTTTATGAATCTTTCCACCGCCCGATCGATGGATCGTGCCCGGGAAGTGGGGCTGCGAAAAGTTGTCGGGGCCGAACGCTCCCGCCTGATCTTCCAATTTCTGGGAGAATCGATTATCCTTGCAATGATCGCGCTGTTGCTGGCGGTAATTATTATTGAATCATTATTGCCGTTCTTTAACCAGTTGACCGGAAAAGTGCTTTATGTACCTTATCTGGAGAACCCGCTGGCCCTGGCTGGTTTTATCGGCATCGCTCTTTTTGTCGGGCTTTTTGCCGGCAGCTACCCGGCATTTGTACTTTCCGGGTTTAAGCCGATTGCCGTATTGAAAGGCCGCTTTAAAACCAATGCAAAGGGATCGCGGATGCGGAAAGGACTGGTTGTTGCCCAGTTCGCTATTTCTATCGCCCTGGTTATCGGTACCCTGGTGGTAATGAATCAGCTCGATTTCCTCCGCAACAAAAAACTTGGTTTCAATAAGGAGCACGTGGTTGTGCTGCCGATGTATGACGCCAATTTTCAACGCCCGCAAAAAGAAGCGTTTATGAACGAATTGCGTCGTAATCCATCTATAATCAGTGTTGGCACTGCCAACCAGATTCCCGGCAACCGCCGTTATAGTGATACAATGTTTATGAAAAGCCGGACAGGCGATCCCATGGTAGATATGGTCAATGTGCAAAATATTTTTGTCAGCTATGATTTTATCAGCACCATGGGCATTGAGATGGCTGCGGGGCGGAATTTTTCCCGGGACTTTCCCAGCGATACGCTCGGGGCATATATTATTAACGAAGCTGCCCTGGCACGGATGGGATGGGCGTCCGCGGAAGAAGCGGTCGGGAAAGAATTTGGCCGCAGCAATGGGCCGCAGCCGGGCGATATCCGATTGGGATCGATCGTTGGCGTGGTGAAAGATTTTCATTTCAAATCGCTGCACCAACAGATCGAGCCGTTGGTAATGGAACTTTCCCAACGATTGAACGGGTATTTTGTTGTTCGTATTAACTCGGAAAATATTCAGGAAAGCATTGCTTTTCTGGAAGCGAAGATGACTGAATTTTCCCCGACATATCCATTCACTTATTACTTCCAGGATGATCATTTCAACAGTCTCTATCGCAGCGAAGACCAGATGCGGGAGATTTTCAGCTACTTCACTTTTCTGGCAATTTCTATCGCCTGTCTTGGGCTTTTTGGCCTGGCCGCTTTTACCGCGGAACAGCGCACTAAAGAAATTGGCGTGCGGAAAGTTCTCGGAGCTACGATCCCCAACATTATCTACCTGCTCTCGAAGGAATTTCTGAAATGGGTGGCCATCGCCAATCTGATCGCCTGGCCGCTCGGCTGGTATTTAATGAAAAACTGGCTGCAGGATTTCCATTATCGCACCGAATTGGGAATCAGTCCGTTTCTGATCGCTGGCTCAGCGGCGATCATCATTGCCCTGGCAACCGTATTGTTTCAGGCGATTAAGGCGGCCTATGCCAATCCGGTAAATGCCCTGCGTTATGAATAAAAAAGAAGCAAAAAGTCTCAAATTAAAAACGGCAGTCATTTTCATGACTGCCGTTTTATTTTTTAAAATCACGCGGGAGTAAAGCGGCCTTATTCCACTGTCGCTAAAAGTGCCTTCGGTAATTCGTCCGGCAAAGCGTAGGCGGCATCTCCCTGCAAATTATTAATCCAGCGCTGTAGTACCCGCACCCACTTAGCATCATCATTAATACAGGGAATCAGGTGAAAATCTCCCCCGCCGGCTTTCTGAAATGTCTCCTTGCCTCGCATGCCAATTTCTTCCAGGGTTTCAATACAATCCGATACGAATGCCGGGCAAATGACCAGTAGCCGTTTTGTGCCGGCTTTGCCGAGGCGGACCAACTCATGCTCTGCTGAGGGTGTCAGCCAGGCATCTACCCCGAGTTTGGACTGGAATGCGATCGTGTGTTTCTCCTGCGGGATACCGGCCTTTTTTACAAACGCCTGAGAAGTGCGAAAAACCTGGTAGCGATAGCAATATTGATGTGCCAGCGAAGCAACGTCGCAGCAATTATCCACTTTCAGGCAATGATTGCCGGTGGGATCCGTCTTCTTGCAATGCCGTTCCGGCAGGCCATGATAACTAAATAGCAAGTGATCGTAACCTTGCTGGAGGTATTTCTCCGCGCTGTCGACCAGGGCATCGATATAGTCTGGGTCTTCAAAAAATGGTTCCTTCACGGTGAGGCGAATGTCGGCATTCAGTTTTTTTAACACCTCGCGCGCTTCTACAATAACTGTTTCTACGGTTGCCATCGCATAATGGGGATAGAGGGGAATCAGAAAAATATTATTGACGCCCTGATCAAGTAATTCCTGTATGCCAACTTCGATTGAAGGATTGCCATAGCGCATTCCCAACGATACCGGCACGTCTACACCGGCCTGCACCAGTTTTTGCAGTTCCTGACTCAATACAATCAGCGGAGAGCCCTCTTTCCACCAGATAGACTCATACGCTTCGGCGGATTCTTTCGGGCGCTTCGGGAGGATAAAGCAACTGACGATCATGCGGCGAATTAAATAGGGGGCATCGATCACCCGTTTGTCCATCAGAAACTGATCAAGATATTTGCGCACATCCGGCACCGATGTGGAAT
>JAUIFT010000480.1 GCA_030430345.1 Calditrichia bacterium
TCACCACTTGTTTCTCAACGAGATTGGTCAGAGAAATAAATCCCCCAAGCAACAGAATATAAACGAGTACGGTAACGTTATCGAATAGGCGGTCGATGCGGGTCAGGGTAATACTGTCCCAGCTAAATCCGGTAAAGAATGAAGCAATCGGTACATATTTTTCATATTGATCATAGAGCGTTAAAATCTTGTCATAAAAAGGGCTGAGAAAAGAGAAAAAATTATCCATCGGCGCTCCGCAGATTCCTGCCGTGTGCTGGTTTCAGAATTTACATGGAAAATCAGGGCCTCTAAAAAACCCATGCCTCAAGTCGGTAAAATTATTTTGGAATTTATCAAAAAAACTGAATCTATCAAGTTTTCGGGGGAAATTTTTGCCGTTTCACACAGTTTCCCAAAAGTATTCGTATTATATTCCCGGTATACGCACTGAAAAAGAATCCGTTCAGCGAGGGATATCGATTACATAGACGTATATAAATTGAAGACAGGTTTACAAACGCTCTAATAAAGGAATTTATTGTATGAAGAAATGGTATTATCTCTTGTTAACCGGCATTGTTGCTTCGTTGCCGCTATTCGGGCAATCCGATCCATCTGGTGCCGTACCACTCATTCGCGCCAGCCAGGATACAGTCTCTCATAACTTACCACGCTTTACCTGGCAATCACAGGATATCATGATTTATAATGATGGTGATGCGCCGCTGGAAATTACCATCACAGACAGCCCCGGCGATATACCAACAACCCGCCCGGGGAAAACGAATATCCCATTTTCTACCCGAACTTTAATTCAACGGTTGGAGGAAAAGCTCGCTGCCAGCAATATTAATCCGGCTGAGGTACAGCGCCTGGCCCAACCATTTTCGGCCACCTCCCAGGAAGCGATTGCCATTACCGATTCGATCGGGGATGTGCAAAATGCCGGGCTGGACCTGGTTTCCCTCGATATCGATGAAGACTTTTTGAGCTATCAATATACGGTTGAGTTTGCCGGTACGCCGGATTCGTCCGCGATAGCGCTGGTTTCACTCGACCTGGACCAGAATGCCGGCACCGGTAGTTTTCCGGTACCATTAGGGCTTGGCCCGGGTATTTTTGACGTCGGCAGTGAATATGATTTGATTATGGATATCGGAAACCTGGTGGGTGATTCCCTGGGCATTCCTCCATCCGCATTTGTGATTGTCGGTGGAGATACTTCTCTCAACCTGGTTGGCCTCCCCATGCCGCTTAGCTTTGACGGCAATCAGGTGCAGGCCAATTTGCTCAAGCTATTTTTCCCACAGCTGGTATTCGATAATATGAACGTGGCGATGGCGGCGGTCGGCATCAGCGCACTGGACTTTCCGGATCTCGCCCCGGAATATGGTCATGGACTGCGCGGCAGCGAAAACGGGGTTAGCTGGATGGTGCAGTTTGACGACAGCGGCCTTTCTACCAATCCGATAACGGCGGCGATCGCACCTGGCGATTCTTTTCTTTTCAGCAACCAGGTCATCACCGTTAACCCGGATGGCAATTACAGTGCGAATATCAATATCGCCAACAATAGCGGCAACGCACCGGATTTTCAAATACCTGTACAGCTGACCGTCGGTGGTATTCTCACCCCGCAAATCTCTGTTACACCAGCGGCAATTTCCGATACTCTTCAGAATACCCAGGGGATTCAAAGTTATAACCTGACTGTTGAAAATCCCGGTGTTGGCGCGCTCATCTATGCTGTTGCCGATAGCTCCGCCCCCGGTGATGATTGGCTAATTATTGCCGGCATCCCGGTTGGCAATATTCCCGGCGGGGGCAGTGTTCGCTTCTCTTTTGACGTTGATCCTTCCGGCCTCACAGCAGGGACAACATATCAGGCACAATTGATTTTTACTTCCAATGCTGTTAACGGAATGCAATACAATGTGCCGGTAACGATTTATATCGAATCTGCTACCGGTATTTCAGAACCGGCGGCGATTCCCGAAACGCTGGTATTGCATGAGAACTATCCGAACCCTTTCAATCCCTCCACCCAAATTCGTTTCGAAGTGCCGCAGCAACAGCGAATCATGCTGGCGATCTACAACGTCATCGGGCAGCGAATCGCAACTTTGGCCGATCGGCAGTTTGCGCCGGGCAGCTACGAAGTGGATTGGCATGGCGTGAACGAAAACGGCATCGCGGTTGGTAGCGGCATTTATTTCTACCAGTTGAGTGCGGGCAGTAGTGTTATTACGAAGAAGATGATTTTGGTGAGATAGGCCTAAGGCCATTAGAAAATGTCCAATGATGAATTTTCAATGTCGAATTTCCAGGGAAAACATATACTTGGAAATTCGGCATTCATTATTGGACATTTTACATTTTCCTCCCCTAAAGCCTACCGCCTTCAGCCTTATAGAATCGCCTTCGGTAGCCAGGTCGCCAATTCCGGAAAAAAGACAACCAGCATCAGGGCAATCAGCTGAATCACGATAAACGGAATAATTCCCCGATATATATGCGACGTTTGCACCTCTGGCGGGGCAACGCCTTTCAGGTAAAATAAAGCAAAGCCGAACGGCGGGGTCAGAAAAGAGGTTTGCAAATTCATTGCAAATAAAATTCCCAGCCAAAGTAAATCGATGTTAAGCACCTGAAAAATCGGCACAACGACCGGCACGATAATAAAGGTGATTTCGATGAAGTCGATAAAAAATCCGGCAACAAATACGACCACCATTACCAGAAAGAGAAACGCCTCCGGACTCAGCTGCGCCTCAACGATCAGGTTGGTTAAATACGCATCGCCATCCATCCCGCGAAAAACCAGCCCGAAAGCGGTTGCTCCCGCGAGAATCATGAAGACCATTGAGGTTAAGTGGGTCGTTTCCCGCATCACCATTCGTAATTTTTCCAGATTCAATTTTCTTCGGAACAGGGTCAACAACGTCGCGCCAAAAGCGCCAACAGCAGCAGCTTCCGTGGGGGATGCGATCCCCATAAAGATCGATCCGAGCACCGCGAGAATTAACAGAAATGGCAGCAGGAAGGCCTGCAGCACGCGTCCAATCATCGCCGAGCCATGAAATTTCGCCAGCTCTTCTGCCGGCATTGGCGGTGCTGATTCGGGATCGATCATACCCGCGATCACGATCCAGATCAGATAAAGGGATACAAGAATAATTCCGGGAATGACCGCCCCCATAAACATATCCCCCACGGAAACGTTCATCACGCTCCCGAGGAGCACTAATACAATGCTGGGGGGAATAATTTGCCCCAGAGTGCCGGAGGCGGAAATCGTGCCGGTTGCCAGGGGAATGCTGTATCCCCGTTTCAGCATGGTGGGCAGGCTAAGTAATCCCATCGTTACGACCGTTGCCCCGACAATGCCGGTGGATGCCGCCAGCATCGCGCCGACGATAATCACCGAAATCGCCAGGCCGCCGCGCATCCGCCCAAATAACAAAGCCATCGTCTCGAGAAGCTCTTCCGCCAGCCCGGACTTTTCCAGCATCACGCCCATGTAAACAAATAGCGGCACGGCGATCAAAACGTAATTGGTCATGATCCCCCAAATTCGCAGCGGCAGCAGATGGAAGAAGTTAAA
>JAUIFT010000481.1 GCA_030430345.1 Calditrichia bacterium
TGATATGTTCGGTTCCCTGTTCGCGTCCCAGGAGAGCTGAAATTTACTGGTCTGTGCTTGTGCCGTACTATTAATTCCAGCGAACAGAAATAAGAAGATAAAGAGTTTACTGTACTTCAAAGAGCACCTCCGGAGAAAAAGAACTCTCTGCTTCGCCATCTACTTTAGTGACTGAAAAAAAGAATTTACCATGGCGGTAAGGCTTTTTAAGCGATATAAACCCTTGGTCAGTAGGGTGCGGAGTGATACAGGTTCGATAAGATTGATCCTGAAAACGGGCGTAAACCAGGTAGCGAAATCCGGGCTGATAATTCCAGGAAATTTTCAAAGATTCGTTGGCAACTGTTACTTTAATATTATCCGGTGGCGTCAAACGATTGACTGGGGAAGCTGGGAAATCCGCTTGTTGCGGTAAACGTCTCTTTTTCGAGGCGTGTGGCGCGAGGTGAAATGTGATGCCTAGCTGATGAATTGCACCGAGCTCCCCATTGGTTATCAGGGCATATTCCCAGAAAAGTTTTTTCTGTAATCGCAAATCTAAACCGAAAGAAGGGGTCAATCCCCGCTCCTGCTGCCACTGGGCGCCCAGCCGAAAGCTTATAAAAGGGGTGGGGAGAATCATAAAACCACTACTATAAATTGGCGCGGTGCCAATGGTTTTAGTATAATCTGCCGCGCCAGAGAAAATGCGGTCGATTATTTCAAAACCAACACCCGCCCGGAAAGTGCGGGGAAGGTTTGTGGATAAACGCTCATAGCGGACATCCTCGCCGATGTTCTGAAGAACAGCGCCGAGTCTCAGTCTGTTTCTATGTAGCTGGATTTGCCCCCCAACATCAAATGCAGCACCGGCAACGGTTAGCCCGGCCAGATTGTCCCGAAAAAATTTTGCGGTAACGCCTAAAGAAAGCCGGGAATTCAATTTATACCCAATGCCAGTGCGAATAATTGTGCTGGTAGCATCTATCAAGCCGACATCTTCTCCCAGCTCTCCTCGTGCCGGAATCGCCGGCATCCATCGATGAGAAATTCCCGCGGCTGCTGCCAGGCGGGATGTTAGCGGAAAGCCGAAAAGAAAATTGTCAAAATTGATGCTTTCAAAAGATTCGGTGTGATGAAGGGATATCGTCGTTCGTGGTAAATCTGTTAGCCCGGCGGGATTGTAATAAAGTGCCGCAGACTCAGCAGCTAATGCGCTGGCGGCTTCGCCCATCGCTGTTATTCTGGCAATGAGCGGGCTACGCAAGAAGAGGACACCTGCCGCACCGTCGGAGGTGAGTTGTGTTTGTCCGAAGGCGGAAAAAATTAACCCGAAAAAAAGCATTAATATGCAAACTAATTTATTCATAGAGCCTAATATTCTATTAAGTGCGAATATATTCGTGTGGTCAAATATCAGTAAAGCCAGGTAAAAATGAAAATGTTTCGAAACAATAAAATATGCATAATTTATTTTGCCCGCCAGTAGATAGCATCGATAAGGGTCAATTTACCATCTTTGTTGATGGTATGGACACCCCGGATGTTTTTGTTCCAATCGGGCAGGGAAGAATGCACTTCCCGCTCCTCGTACTCGTTGGTATTAAGCGTGATGATTTCGTTGATCTTCAGGCCATAACCATAGCGTTTTTCGCAATTTTGCGAAGGGCGATAGATTTTACCATCCCGCGTAAATATTTTTCCGGCCGGCCGGGCCCTGCGGGTATCGGAGATAATCGGATTGAGGGGGTGAGGCGTCCAGTGTTGACTGATTGGGCTATCAGAATAAAAAAGGAACAGTTCATCAAATGTATTCGAGCCCTGGTTTTCGGCAATGTTGGCAAACAGCCACCATTTATCGTCATGGAAAAAGAGCGTGCTGTCCACAGCGCGGAGATCTTCCATCAAATTATACTGAAACGCCCATTTATTCGGCCATTGCGTACATTTGTATAACTCAACCGTGCGGTTTGACGAAGTTTCCGGAATCATGTAATCGACGCCTTCCCACTGAATAACCTGTGGATAGGACATGTGATACGGCTTTTCGATAATGGTTTCCGGCTTGCTGTATTGCCCGGATTCATCTATCGTGAATACGGAAAGAAATCCTTTTTTCGGATTGAAAAGCGCTTCTTCGATAAAAACATAATATAAGCCATCACGATATTCGACAAAAGGATCCGCCCATAGCCGGTCCTTGGGGGGAAGAATTTTTTTATAGCGCTGAAACTGGTAATTCGTATCATCCCCAAAATCAAAATAAAGCATCCATTGGTAAAAATGGGAGCGTTGCGCCAATTTCGATTGCAGTTGACGGCGCATGTGGGCAGCCAGGGGAAAAAACAGGCGGCTGTTCACCGGGGTGCCATAGCTATTCCGGGTATGCATCGGGGCAGCGTTTTCTTCTTTTTGAACTCTTTCGAAAAATGCATTTT
Source organism: Calditrichia bacterium (assembly GCA_030430345.1). Next base: position 2,418 of record JAUIFT010000481.1, read on the forward strand.
CGCCAAATTTATGGAGGGTTTCCAGGCGCCTGGGTAAAAAAGATATGCTTTTGTTGTAGTGTATGTTCCGGTTGCGTTTAAACGAATACTGATCGGTCGAAGAGTAAGAACGATAAATCGTTTTGTGTTTCTCCGGGGAATCGTTCAGCATTACCAGCGATACGCCAGTGGTCGGGTGGGTTTTCAGCACTTCCCAAAAACCATACGGCTCTGCAGTTGCAGCGGGATTCTCGCTGTGATGATACGCCCAAACCCCATAGCGGGCAGCTTTTAATATGGCGCCTTTAATGCTGCTTTGTCCTACTTTGAAAATGACATCCAGCTTCTGTTGATGGATGGTATCGATGTCATTCTGTTCGAAAACTGTATCGGATTTATCCCGCCGGGTTTTCGCAGAAATAACCGTTGTGTCCACCAGGAGTTCCTGGAGATCCATCGGCTTGAAAGCATTCGGTTGGGGATTGTAACGGGCGTTTTCAAAGTCGAGAAATTTACGATAAAGTAAACTGCTAAAATTGCCGGGAGGCGCCATTCCCCAATCTTCCTGGCAACCGTTTGTATTATGAATAACCGTTGTGAAAGCGGCATAGTCACTATTCATAATTCTGGAGACGACCTCGTAGGCCCAGAAAGGAATTTGAAAATTGTCAATGAGTAAACCTAACTTGAGTTTCTCAGAAGTCGCTTGCATCTCTGGTTCCTTGCTTAAATTCGCTTTGGTTCTTCTCTTTGTAAAAAAACCGCTTTTACAGAAAAAGATGACATGAAAATAGCTTACAGACTTAGCATGTATGTGTCCGATTCGCCTAAAGTAATATGCCAGTTTTTAAGATTCTTGAGGTGATCGTTTTGATTGGGGGCTTTTGCCAGATTGCCAATCATGAACGCTTTCCCTGCTGTGGGAAAAAACAGGCAGCGCCGCAATGCTTTGCCCAGCAACGGATGGCTAAAAACGCCGCGCAATGAATGCAATCCATTTTTCCGGCAGTATTTAGCGGCGGCATTGATGAGTGCTGCTAGCGTCGCTTTATCAGACGGACTTGCCATAAGGTCGATGAGAATGCCGACCGGGGTGTCTTTCTCATACGGTGATGGAGAGACGATCGTATATCCGGATAAATTGCCATTCCGGTATGCGGCAAAAATCACCTCCCGGCGGTACGGGCGA
>JAUIFT010000482.1 GCA_030430345.1 Calditrichia bacterium
AAGTATCGAGTAACCATGCTCACGAAGCGACAAACTTGCAGCGGCATCGACGGCGTCCATCGTGAATGTTTCATCGAATCCGCCAACGCCGCGAAAATCGTCGCCACGGAGCAGGAAGCAAGCACCGGAGACCCAATCAACGGAATGGACCTGGTCCGATGGCCACAACTTTTCATTCCCGAGATATGCGCCAAGCGGAATCCCACTCATTCGCGACAGTGGCGGGATGGTTAAAACAAATCCCCATCTTTCCAGCAATAAAAAGAGGTTTTGGAAAATCACGGTTTTTAGTCGGGGAAAATTACCGGAAGAAACCTGAATGGAGTTATCGGGCAGCCGCAGCCGCGGTGCAATAATATCGCAGGGGCAATCCTTTATCCAATTGATCATATCCGGGAAAATATTATCGGTTAATTCCGTATCGGGGTTCAACAATAACAAATATTCTCCGGATGCGTGAGGCAAGGCAGCATTATTCCCGGCGGCGAACCCAAGATTTTCCGGATGAAAAAGAGCTTTCACATCGGGATATTTTTCCAGGACATCCCGGGTATGATCGCTGGAATGATTATCGAAAACAATCACCTCAAATGCCAGCCGGCGGGTATACTGAAAGACGCTTTTCAAACAGGCATCCAGTAAATCGGCGGTATTCCAATTGACAATGATAATAGAAAGGGTTGGCTGGGCTGGCTGCGTCATAAGGATTTAACTTAGTGAATGGAGACAGGTTACTTCGATATTGGACATTTATTATTCGATATTCGAGATTTCACTCCGCCGGCTTTTGCGCAAATAAAATAATGCCGTCCCCCATGCGCAGCCACTCAAAGGGCTTAAAGAGTATTCGCCCGATGGTAAGATTGGCAATCTTCATTACACCGTTAACAACTTTCAGCACCAGCGGTTTACTGCGGAGACGATTCCGGAAGTTCGGTAAAATGAATAGGCGGGTCGCGCCGGTAGTGGCATGGATGGTTTTCAGCTGTTTTTTATCGAGCATCATTGAGAGTGTCTCTATCGAAAAATAATAATTATGCTCGCGAGGTTTGAAGGCATACCATTTCCCCCGTAGCACCTTTTGTTTAATACTGTGCACGTTCGGGGTAAAGATAAATACCACGCCACCCGGTTTCAGAATGCGATGGATTTCTTTCAGTTCATTTAAGGGGGTGTAGAGGTGCTCGATCAGGTCGAACATGGTGATCGCATCAAAACTGTTATCCGGGTATTTTTTATCCAGCAGCCGGCCATAACTAACATCGAGCGCCAGTTCTTTTTTCGCAAAGTCCAACGCCGGTTTGGCGATGTCTATTCCGGTAACTTCCCAACCGGCATCACGGGCATCCTGCAAAAAGAATCCGGCCGCACAACCGATATCGAGCAATTTTTTCCCCGGCGCATGTTTGGCCAGCCTTTTCAGGACCATTTTATGAAAACGGTTAAAATGGAATTTACGATCACGTTTCTGTTTATTCTCCCGGATATAACCTTCGTAACATTTCCCGTAATCGGCATTGCTGCCGGAAAAATATTCATCATAGAGCGCATCGGCTTCCATTTCTACCGGCCGGCGATTAATGAATGAGAAGGTGCAGGTATCGCAGCGCATCATCCGGAATTCATCCAGGGTGCCGATTATCGAGGCCCGGGAATGCCCGCAGAGGTAACAATGGTTGACATTTTCGAATTTCATTGACGCTTGCCCGTATTATTTATCTGACTGCGGCTTTTGTATTTTACTGCGCAAAAGTTCTTGAAAATAAAGGTAATCTGACTTTGAAACTACCCGGAAGATATTTAGCAGCAGAAAATAAACAATCGCCGCACCGGTTACTACCCAAAAAAGATTTATGTCCCGGCTATAAAAGACCACTGCATAGAACGTCCCGGCGACGAAAAGCAGTTTCAAATAGATCCATGACAATTTCGGCAGCCTGGTCAATTTTTTGACGGCGATGATAATACATAATACCCCAACCCCTTCAGAAATAACCGTTGCGATACCGGCGCCAACAATATCATAAATGGGAATCAACCAATAGTTGAGGGCGATATTCAGTACCATAGAGATGCCGGCAAAAATAGAAAACAGATGCTGGCGATTGATAGCGTTCAATGTTGTCGCAAAGGTGAATTTCAGAAATAGCAACCCGAGCCAGACTGCCAGCCATTGCAATGCCAAATAGGCGCGGGCGAACTCCGGCTCAAATAGCAGGTTAATGAAGCGGTCCGCTAGGACATTTGCTCCTACCATCACCGGGATGGCAATGATTAGCATGTACTGGAGGATGCGCTCAAAGGTTTGCTGAAATTTTTCCGGATCGCTTAGAAAAAGCACCGATAGGGCGGGAAACATAGCAAAGGCAATATTCTCGGGAATGAAGGAAATGCTTTCGACCAGCTTGCGGGCAGTGTTGTATAATCCGACAGCTTCCGCGGAGTGGAACACTTTCAGCATAATAGTGTCCACCCGCATGCTCATAACTCCGAAGATGCTCATTAAGGCAAAGGGGTAGGCTTCTTTCAAAATTGCAATGGCGCGCTCCCAATCCCATAAGAATGGTATCCGCAGGAAATGCTTCCGCACCAGCCAAAAACTTTGCAGCGCTTTCCCCACCATAACCAGCGTAAAGCCGCAAACCAGAAAAAAGAGATCGGCGGTAATCCACCAGCAAAATACCGTTACTACCAACAACCCGATTCGCTCACAGATGTAAACCAGCGCTTCGAACTCCATCCGCTCAAACGCCCGGAAGATCGAGAAAGCGAACCGCCCGAAACCGTCACCATTCTGTTGCAGTTAACCCTTGGTTCCGCACTGGGCGCACGTTTTGCTGGTTATTCTCTGGGTCAAGTTGGTAAAATAATGCTGTTATCCGTCATTATGGCATTTCTGATGCTGGTGGTAACACTTGTTGTTTCAGGGGCCTTGTCCTATGTATTTGATCTGGAATTTGAAGCACTTATTCTTGCCCTTTCCCCCGGCGGATTTGCAGAAATGACATTGGCGGCCTTGTCCATGGGGATTGATCCGGCATTTGTGACCACTCACCACGCTCTGCGTCTTTTGGTCATTGTCTTTATAGTTCCCTTGTTTCTAAGCCGTATTATCAGAAAAAAGAATTAATACGAAAAAGATTAGCATCTTTTGATCTTTGTCTAAAATCACCTAAAAAAAACAAATAAACATTAATATCAATACGTTACTATGAAAACCTTCTGCCAACACTGAATTGGTTAAGGGACTTATTTCAAATTCTCAAAGAATTCTCCTGCCTCTAAAAATTAAAGAAATAATTTTTTTACATCTTTATTGACTTACATCAAAGGCAATTGCGGTAAATAGGCAGATGCTTGTTTCCATTAGGGTTTTGTCAGTATGTAAGCGAAAGGAGATGCTTCATGCCGAACCAAAAGGCATGGGCAAAGAGTACAACGGAAAAAAACATCAATGAAACAAGGCTCATTACTGCCTGTCATGATGTATCTGCTGTCTTAATACAAAAGCTCATCTATATACCGCTTCTAATCGGGCTTCATCTTTTTTTCGCTTTAGCTACGGCCAATGC
>JAUIFT010000483.1 GCA_030430345.1 Calditrichia bacterium
TCCGGGTAAAATCCGTAAACTGGCGGGCAAACAGAATCACCAGGGCATTGTTGCGCTTATTGCTCCGGTTGAAATCCGTCCTTTTGAAGATTTGCTGGACCAATTGGGACGGCTGCAAGGCCCGCGGCTGGTAATTATGCTGGACCGTATTCAGGATCCGCACAACATGGGCGCAATTATCCGGAGCGCGGAGGTACTCGGTGTCCATGGCCTGGTTTACAGCGACCGGGAAAATGTGCCGGTCAATGATACGGTCATGAAGGCTTCCTCCGGTGCGGCCTTGCACCTGCCGATTTACAAAGCAGGGAATCTTAGTCGCGCTTTGGCATCGCTAAAGGAATTGGGGCTGTGGGCCTATGGCGCCGCGGTCGAAGGTGGTGTGCCAATTTGGCAATCGGATTTTCGACGTGACTGCGTGTTGTTGGTCGGAAATGAAGAAAAAGGCATCCGACCCGGACTAATTAAACATTGTGACGGGCTTTTTTATATTCCCCAGTCAGGAAAGACGCAATCCCTGAATGCTTCGGTGGCTGCCGGAATTGCCCTCAGCGAAGTTGTGCGCCAACGCCAAATCGCTCAATAATAGTGTGCCACATTGCATTTTTTACAATCTTCACGCTTTTTCAACTTGTGTTGCAATCAATAAGAATCTATCTTTAGCGCTTTCAACCCACTAATTATTCAAGTATTTGCCGAAAGATTCCTTACCTCGCCAGGAGCGGACTGGTACTCGTATTGGGCGTCTTTATCGAACACGGCGTAAATGAGGAATTCCATGTTCAGAAAAAGAATATCGTGAAGCAGCACAGGCACGTGGAGTGATAGAATGTATTTGGAAGCTTTTGACAGGTTGGTAAAAATAATGGGCCGTTTGCGCAAAGAATGTCCCTGGGACAAAGAACAAACACCGCAAACATTACGACAATATATTCTCGAAGAAGCATACGAGACGGTCGAAATGATAGATGCTGAAAACTGGCCGGAGCTTCGCAAGGAATTGGGCGATCTGCTCCTGCAAATCGTGTTTCAGGCGGAAATCGCCCAGGAAAATGATCACTTTACGTTGGCGGAAGTCATTGCCAATATCAACAAAAAGTTGATTGATCGCCATCCCCACGTTTTCGGCGATACCACCGCGGATACCGCAGCAGCAGTAAAAGATAACTGGGAACAGATAAAGCTAAAATCGGAAAACCGCAAATCTGTTTTGGAAGGCGTCCCGAAAACGCTTAACGCCCTGCTGCGTGCACAACGCTTGCAAGACAAGGCTTCCCAGGTTGGTTTTGACTGGGACGATGCCGGCGCCGTTCTTGATAAGGTTCAGGAGGAAGTGCAGGAATTAAAAGAGAGCCGCTCAGCGCAGGAGATCGAAGCGGAAATGGGCGATGTGCTTTTTTCACTCGTGAACCTTTGCCGATTTTACAAGATCAGCGCCGAAGATGCTTTGCGGAAAACCACGGATAAATTCATCACTCGATTTCAATATATCGAACAAAAACTGGCGGAAAACAGCCGCCCGCTTCGGGAAGCCTCTTTGGAGGAAATGGAGGCGCTCTGGCAGGAAGCTAAATCTCTGCCGGATAAAAACGACAAGTAAACAATTTATCGGCTGCACTTGCAGCGATTGAAAAGGGAACATGACTTCATTTTTTCAGGATGCCTATCAGTTCGAAGATTCAGAAAAACTCTGGGCCCATACCGCTAATTATTGCAAGGAAAATTTTCGCTGGAATAAACTGGCAATTATCTTCCTGCTGCCCAAGGCCCTGCCGCCTTATAAGCTCCTCCATCTGGAGGGTTTTACAGAGCAAAGCCTTGAGAAGATGTTAACGTCACCTGATATTCACCTTGGTGATGTTGCCGGTCAGTATGGGACATTTATCTATGCAGATGCTTTATCTGAAGCGTCACCACCTCATCAAATATTTAGCGGCCTTGGGGCAAATTTGCTGATACAATTGGATCGAAAAGATAACTCCCAACTCCTCTTTTTTGTTAACGATGAGCGGGACATGCCCCTTTCGAAAAAACAGGCGCAGCTGGAAAACTTTTATGCCGAGTTGCAACTAGTGCTGGACAACATCGCCTTTCGGAAAGAAAGCGCCCGCCATTATGCTTCCGAAAGCTTAAAACCGGTGATGTCACAAATTGCCCACGATTTTGAATCATTCATCTCCCTGACCCTAAGGCAATTTCAATCAAACAACCGGCTGTTGGCGGGTATCGACCTGAGCGAACAGGCATCGAATGACGGCAATGCGAAGATGCTGCAAACCAAAATCGCTCTGCAGCAGGACAAAAATGAGCGATTAATCGCAAGCGCGACAGAAATGGAAAAGCAGGTGGAAAGCATTCTCGCCTTCTTTCGGCCGAAAGATCTTAAGTTTACCATGATCAACCTTAACCAGTTGCTCGATCTTGCCCTGGACAGCACAGGCTTTCCGGCGGACACTCAGATTACCAAACATTATGATCATGATTTAGCAAAGTTGCGGATAGACTTTTACCAGATGCAGGTTGTGCTGACGAAACTGCTGGAAAACAGCATCATCGCGATGCAGCAGAAGCCCGAGCAACATCTGCAGGTCAGTACCAGAATGCTTCCCCCCGAGACAACATTGAGCGATACCTGCTGGGCACAGATTGAAATTACCGATAGCGGCGGCGGTATTCCGGAGGAATATCAAGCACGGATTTTCAATCCATTTTTTACTTCCCGCAAACATGAAGGCGGCAGCGGCATGGGACTGGCGATTGCCAGACAAATTATTGAAGGCCATGATGGATATATCGATCTTGCATCGACATCCGAAAATGGCAGTACTTTTATGATCCGCTTACCGATTTTAACCGTTTAACAGGATATTGTTATGCCGGACAGAAATAACAAAATATTGATTATTGAAGATAATGAACTTTGGAGTGAAAGCTATAAGCAATGGATTGGCGACCATTTCCGGATCGAAATTGCCTCCAACAAAGCAGAGGCATTGAAAGCCTGCGATGAATTTGGCCCGGACTTGATTATCCTCGACCTCGGTCTCCCGGAAATTATCGATGGATTAAATTTATTGGATGACCTGGTAAGAAAAGGGCAGGATTTTCAAGTCATCGTCGTTACCTCGTATAAAGAGCATAAATACGCGCTGGAAGCACAACGCAAAGGGGCATACTCTTATTTCTCGAAAAGTGACCCCAGCCTGGAAGAAGAATTACCCTACCTGGTTAAACAGGCCATTAAAATGCAGCAGCTAGAGCGGGAGAACAACGAATTACGCTCCAAGCTGCAGCAAAAGATTTACTTTGCGGACATCGTTGCCGTCAGCCGGCAAATGCAGCAAACCCTGGAAACCATTGAACGCATTAAGCATAGTGTGGAACCGGTCTTAATTACCGGCGAGTCCGGCGTCGGTAAAGAAGTGATGGCTCGTCATATCTTTAAACAAAGCCCGCGCCTTAACGATAATTTTGTGGCTATCAATTGTGGGGCGCTGCCCCCCAACCTGCTCGAAAGTGAATTATTCGGCTACGAGCAAGGCGCTTTCACCGGTGCACTAAAAACCACCCGCGG
>JAUIFT010000484.1 GCA_030430345.1 Calditrichia bacterium
ACAAACCGCTTTTAGCTCAACTTTACAATGGTTTCCCAATGAAAATGATTTATTCTGGGGGAAATTTTCTTTTACCAAATTTGAATATAATACGCCAAATGTTACCAACCAGGGGGGATTGCTCGCCTCACTAAGTGATCGGGAAGATCGTGATGAGCAACGCTTTATTTTTGATGGAGGATACAAACACCGGTTTAGCCCCTTTTTTAGTGCAACGGTGAAAGGCAATATTTACCTGTATCATCAAATTTACATTCGTTCCGGCCGCAGCCAGAACAACAACTGGAACCGCATTTACCAATTGAGTACTTTATTTAACCACAGTATTAACTCAACTATTTCTCATGCCCAACAATTTAAGGTTTTGGCAAATTATACAACATTTGATTTTGAATCTGTTTTGGGAAAGATCCGAAGTTTCGTTTTTCGCAAATTTATATATAACGATTCTCTAAACATCGGCTTAACTGCCAATCTCGATGTTAACAGTATTTACAGATTGGAAAAGGAAGACAACGGCACTTTTTTTCAGGAGGATTTCACTCAATTAGTTACAAAAGAGTTAACTGCTCACTTTTTAAATTTGAATGTTACGCACAAGAATGTTTTGGGACTGAAGGTCAGCAGTGGCGTTGCTTTTTTTATTCGTGACGAATGGCAATTCACCGCTATGCGGGAACGGCGTCAGGTAAGAAAATTCCGCAGCATTACGCCTCGATTAACTGTTACCTATCCTGCCGGCCGCAGATTGCTGCTCTTTATTTCATACGCTCCGAATCGCTCCAGAAATGCATTTCGAAATGTCAATGCCGAGAACTTTACGGAAACGATACAGTTTTTTACCAGTGGCAGCCTGAATCTAAAATATGCATTTTAAGATATTGTTATCGAAAGAAGAGAGTCTGGCTATTTTTGCAACGGTTATCTGGCTTGATTATCGAAGCCAGAAATAAAGCAACAGGGTAAGAATTGCCGTAATGCTGAGAATCGCTTTGGCCCAAAAATGGGTTCTGAAAATTGGCAGTTTCCAGGCTGGTGAAGTCACTTCATCCAATACGTCTGCGCCAGCGAGCATCTTTTCGACGATTGCCAACGTTTCCTTTCGTAATACTGATATTGACGCTTCAGCAAATGCTTCGGATGCTCTGCCCGGAAATCCAATATATCCTTGCCGACCTTTCTCAAATGCATAATTCCGGCGCGTCAGCCGCTCTTTTAACGTTGCTGTAGAACCATTTAAGGTCTTGTAAACCGGATGGACAAGTTCCGGCTTTAACTTAAGCATCATGGAAGTTTCCCATTGCCCGGCGTGCAAATCATGAACAAAATCTTTCCGGTGTTTCTCTGAAAGCGGGGTGGGCAGGGCGCTATCAATTTCATCCATAAACTCGCCACTGAGGAATCTGTACGCCAATTTCCCGGTAATTGAAACTGCTTTGCACTTAAACTTACGCGAGACCTTTCTGGCCGCTTCTTCCAAAGCGACAACATGTCCGCCGCCGCCATGCCCGTTAACGATAATAAAATTGATAAAACCATATTTGGCCAGAGAAGAAAGCACGTCTACCAAAAGATCCCGGATAACACTTTGCCGGATGGTGATGGTGCCGGTATTATCCAGAACGCAACATCCCAGTGGAATAAGCGGGTGTTTAACCACCGGGTGCGCCGGCCATTTTTGGCAAATATCCTCAGCTAGCTGATCGGCAAAGTATTCAGCCGTGAAAGCGTCTACACCTAAAGGCAAATGTGGCCCATGCTCTTCTATTGGACTAATCGGGAAAACGAAAACTGTTTTCTTCCGATCCAATGCGTCCAGTTGCGGGAAGGAAAGGTTTTCCAGGTTTATAACTTTAGCGGTGCTTTGTTGCGTCACTGTTTTCTTTCCAAAATTTCTACCCATTCATGATTTTTAAACCGCTTAACAGGGCGAAAAATATAAGGTAAAGAAAAGCAGTACGCAATGCATTAGGACAATTCGGAACATCCACTGAACTTACAGAACCTGTCCTAAAATAAAATGACAAGGAAGTCTTGCCAGATTATACAGCGATGCCGCTGCACCGATTGATGCAGCAACATACACTGTATTTTTTCGCTCCACCGGTCCCCCGGTTTCAATTTTCCAGACTCCCAAATTGTTTATTCTTTCCTTCAGCTGTTCATCCGATTTCTGCATCTTTCTTGATTGTCCCAATTCTCAATATTGTTAGCTAAGTATTCAGATGGCCCTTATCTCATCTTTGATCGAAAGTGATTTTGCTTGTCGCCCCCAGGCTGCTAAGAAAACAAATCATTCCAACGACAATAATGCACCACTTATTGTTCATTTTGCCCCCTTCGTATCATAAAGACTTGATCTTTGAACTTTTTTACTAATTAATAATTGCATCTACTGTGCCACTCGCAGCAAAGGTTGATTTTAGCGAATTTCAAGGCAGTTATTTCGAATAAACTGCAAAAAATCTTGCAGTTCTGCCACTAAAGGAAACTCTTATGTATATGTTTATTCGAGATATAGATGCGTGCAAAAATATTATCCTACTGATTAACAAATTTTGCACTTAAAGATCTCTGTAAAACATCAACAACAATTTTCAGAAAATAGAACGACTGAGGCTATAGACGTAACAAATCCATTTTCTTCCCGTTCTATTTCGGGCGCATCCATTACCGTAAAGGCAGGTTATTATGTTTAAAAATTATTTAAAAATCGCTCTTAGAAATATCGTCCGGCAAAAAGGGTACTCTTTAATCAACATTACCGGGCTAACGATCGGACTTGTTATTTCCCTGGTGATTGCCTTCTATGTAATCGACGATCTTACATTTGACCGCTTCCATCCGGAACCGGAAAATATCTATCGTGCCTTGACATTGGAAAATACCAATAGTGGCACAATGACTTATTCGATTACGGCCGGTCCGATATTACCGGCTGCAAAAGAAAATATTCCGGAAGTTATTGCTGCCACCCGGGCATTCGCCATTGGTACGCCTTTTGTCGCGGCAGGAAGCGTGCCTTTCGCGGAAATGAATGCCGATAATTCTATCAGCTTACGGGGCTTTATGACCGAACCGGGATTTTTCGATGTTTTTGGTTTCAAGATTATCCGGGGAGACCGGGAAGCGGCATTGGTCGATCCGAATGGGGTTTTATTAACGCCTGATGCCGCTACCGCTTTATTCGATGAGGAAGATCCGATTGGCAAACGCTTAACGTTGCCCGGCGTGCAGGAACCGTTTGTCATTGGTATTGTGGAAGCGCCACCGACGAATTCCCATATTCAGTATCAATTCATTCGCCCTCTGCGGGTAGAAAACAATCCGCTCTGGTGGGATTCCTGGGAGAACTTTATGCTCCAGGGATATTTCCGGCTTTCCCCGGGAGCGGATCAGGCGGTAGTGGAAGAGAAACTGGCTAATCTGGCCCGCGCCAATGGCATGCCGGAAATCAACACGCCCAAACTGCAGCCTTTACTGGATGTCCACCTCGGCTCCGCCCATCATCGTTACGACGGATCCAATCGGGGTAAAAACGATAAAACGGTTGTTTACGCACTCGCTGT
>JAUIFT010000485.1 GCA_030430345.1 Calditrichia bacterium
GGCCATTCTCGCCGGTAAATTCCACCCGCAGTCTGTCCGGGCGCCGCGCAAATGCCTCCAATTGCCTTTCGAAATGGCGTTTTTCGCCAGATGACAAGATCGTTTCCACGGTAACCTCGGCCTGGAAGGTGAATTGTTGCGCATCGCGAAGATAATCACTGGTTTCCTGAAGCAGCATTAACGCTGCGGGATTGCGCATTGAGGCGGTTTCTGAACCATCATCGCTTTGCGCGATCAGGTTTGTTATCAAGATAAAGAAAATAAACGGAACTGTAACTCTGGCCGTTTTTAATTTGAATGTCATTATATCCTCCGGTCCGATTAGTTAACACTGATGATTTTTGTCTAAACTAAGCGGAAGCAGCTGGAATGGCATCATACCAAAGGGTGATCTTGCGGGTGATTTTAGCGCGGATGAGCCAGCGGAAGTGTGATAGTTACCGTAGTGCCGTTGCCAACCGTGCTTTCGATTATGATGTCGCCATGATGTTTTTGGATCGTATTGTAGGCGGTTGAAAGTCCGCTGCCCATTTTAACTCGAGTGGTATCCACAGTGAAACCAAAATCAAAAATTTTATCGAGCTGTTCGGGTGGAATCCCTTTGCCGCTGTCGGAGAAGACCAGGTAAATTAGGTTATCTTTCTGAAATGTGCGAATATGAATGGTGCCTTTTCCGCTGATTGCCTGTTCCGCATTGATGAGCAAATTCATAAAAACCTGGTTCATCTGCCCGGCAGAACAGTATAACAGGGGAATCTCACCGTAATCTTTTACCACCGTGATGCGGTCTTTCAACTGGCTGGTAATAATTGTCAATGTACTATCCAGGCCTTTGTGCAGATCGAATTTCTGGTATTCAGCCTCATCTAGACGGACAAAATTTTTCAGACTTTTAACAATAGTGGATATTCGCTCTCCGGCCACAGCGGTGATGGCGATATTATCTTTTAAGTGACGAAGCGGCTTCTCGATCTGGGAAACGGGCAAATGTTTATTTTCAGTGTCTTCACTGCGAGCGGCCGCTTCAATTTTTTCGACGCAACGATGGGAAACATCGGCAGCGCTGGTGACGGCCCCGATCGGACTATTAATTTCGTGGGCGATCCCGGCAATCAATTTTCCCAGGGAGGCCATTTTTTCCCGCATAATCAGTTGATTTTGGGTGTCACGCAGTTTTTTTAGGGCTTCTGCCAGCTCATCGTTTTTCTTATACAGCTCGCGGGTGCGCTTTTCAACTTCTTTTTCCAGGGTGCGATTGTAATCTTTCAGTAACTCCGCGGCTTGTTTTTGTGCGCTGATATCGCGTTGGGTCCCCCAAATACTCACCAGATGATTGTTTTCAATAATGCCAACAGCGTTGTTCAGGAAATAATGCTTCTGCCCGGTTTTGTCAACTTCAACCGTTTCAATGTCGATGAGCCGATAGCCGGCGCGAATAAATCTGCGTTGTTCAGCGCGGTTCGTTTCACTTTGCGGATCGGCGTGCATCTCGGAAAGCCGTCTGCCAATAATATCAGCTGCTTTCCCAAAACCATACATTTGCGCCAGCACGTCGTTGCATTCCGCCAGATATTCATATTGATAAAATTGCTCGATTTGCTCATTTTCCGCTAAATGAATCGGCACCGGCTGCTCAAAAGCCATGCGGTAGATGCCCTCCGAACTGGTTTCCACAAAAGTGCGGTAGCGCCGCTCGCTGGCCCGGATGCCCGCCTCCGCTTCCTGCCGTTTCCGTTCTCCCCGGTAAGCACGGGTGAGGCTGGCGCAGGTGGCCATAAATGGTTTTAAATAGTCGATCATTTCCGCGCTATAACCGCCGCTGCGATTGGCAATGCAGACAATACCGATCAATTCTCCGCCGTAAGTGAATGGCATGCCCAAAAAAGAACGGATGGGTGGATGACCGGCTGGCGTTCCGCCGCTGCGCGGATCATTAGGGGCATCATTGCTGATCAACGGCTTTTCAGCGGTGATCACTGCACCGAGTAAATTATTCAGGTTATGGAATTCCAGGCCATCGGGTGCGTGCGAGTTGTAAAATTGTTTCCATTTCTCATCCCAGGAGATGTCCGTCAGGGCAAAGCATTTCAGGTAGGGAACGTCTGCCTCGCTTTGCCGTATCTCGCCAATCAAGCCGAATTCACTGGTGGTTAATACCAGTAAATGATGGAGCAACTGGTCGAAAGACTCCCGGGGACTGGCGTCCAGAATAAAATTGGTTTGCACGTTGGTTAAAACATTGAGCAGTTTATTACTGGCTGCCAGCGCCGCTTCAACCTTTTTCTGGTCTGGCATAGCGTGATCCTCTTTCATGAAATAATAACTTTAGCCGCATATTTGAAAATGCGGCCAAGATAAGCAATGCGCGATTTAGCAATTATTCCATAAAGAAGTCCGCAAACCGGCGAAATCCCTTGTGGATCGGCACAGCTGAGATTAGTTAGAGGGATATTCCTCAAGAATTTTAGTCACGGCTTTCTCGATTTTCTCCCCGACATTGCCGGGATCGCCGATAACGCCGCTGCCCCAGCCTCTCCAGATCAACTGCTTCTCCCGGGCGTCGATGACGTCAATAATTAAAGTCCCTTCCTTATAGCGATTGACATCCACGGTAGTGATGCCCAGCCCCCTGCGCGGGCGCCAATAATTGTATCCGTAAGCAGTAACGTCGACCTTATCCTGAACGCCGGCATGAAAGGTGAGCAGGAGATCGGCGGCTTCACCCACAGATTTTTTCAGCCCTTTTAACTGCATTTCCCGCTCGACAGCCCCAACAATTTTTTGCGCGGCGAGCGGATTGCGTTGCGTAATACTCGAATTGCCGCCTTTTTCCAGCCACTGATAGGTTTTGTATTGACTGAAATCGGTGGTTTGATCATAATCCGATTTTACCGCAATCGATGAACACCCTGTCAGCATGAGCAGCATGGTTATCTGAAGAATGACAAATATCCTATTCATTAAGTATCTCCTTCGGTTGAAAATATCTCTTCATTAACAACTTTAATTGAAATCCAGTAATTTTTGTAGTGCTTCTTCCAGTTCCGGATAGGCGCGGTTTATGGAGATTAGCGGCAGGCCGAGGTCGCGAATCCGGGTTAACAGTCCGTGGAGCGCGGCCTGATCGGCTATTTGCCCGGTTAATATTGTTTCTCCTTTATCCCGTAGAATCGTGCAGCCGGCAAACCATTCTTGCCAGTGTTTGCCGATCGAGCCGCTTATTCTGATCCGGTAAATGTGAGACCGGAAAAGATTCGGTGTGTCGGCGATTTTCAGGTCGGCTACCATACTACCGTGCTTCAGCAAAATGATCCGGTCATAAATCCCCCAATCCTGATTGATCAGTCTGGCGGCAATCAGGACCGTGCGATTTTCCTGCCGGACGGCCTGTTTCGCCCATTCCAGGAATGTCGATGGTATCTCCAGCAAATCGTCGGTCAGGGCTGTGTCCACCAGCACAATCGGTGCATCCGGCATCAGTTTTCGGTCGGCAGACAATTCCCGCTGGCGGAGCAGATGGACTTGCGGGAAAGGTTTCTCAATAGCGGCAGTTTTAA
>JAUIFT010000486.1 GCA_030430345.1 Calditrichia bacterium
ATCGAAACAGCCTGGCAAGAAGCGAATGGCACTGATTGGCCGGCAGTGATCGTCAGCGACGATTATGGACTGGCAGCGCAGGTTGCTTTTTCCTGGAATCAATCGGATCAGCTACTGCTACTCCCTGAAGATGGTATTTTCTTCCGTAGCTGGCCGGAAAAAGGTCAGCAGAGGCTGCCCGGAAAGGCGCTGGTAATTATGGTACATCATCAGCCGGATACTTTTTGGCAAGGATTAAAATCGCTAAAAACGATAGCGGTATTGGATCACCCTCAAAATAAACGGAAAGTTTACATTGCGGCCTCGGATGGTGTTTTAAACCCGGAACTATGATTTTTAAAATGAATTAAAGGGTATAACGGCCCGGAGCGATTTACCGGACCACTTCCCCACCCGGAAGACATTTATTTAAAATTGTTAACACAGGAGACTTCCACAAATGCAACACCTTCCTCAGCGATTTTCCACGATAATCTGGAAATTACTGATTTGCGCTATATTCATATCAACTTCTTTTATGCCACTGAATGCGAAGAAAAAGGTAATGGCTGATCCACAACTTCATCGCCCTTTCGAAATCATCCTCCAGTTATATGTCAATGAAACCCGTTTTGACTACAGCGAACTTTATCGTAACAAAAGCGATTTACAACGGCTATATGATTATGTCGATACATTACAGACTTTAGATCCCTCCGTTTACAGCGAGCGCGATGCACTGGCGTATTGGATAAACCTCTATAATTCAGCGACGCTCCGCCTGATTCTGAAAAACTACCCGGTAAACAGTATTAAAGATCTTGGCAGCTTTCTAAGTTCTCCCTGGAAAAAGAAGATCTTATCAGTGGCAGGTCATGGAGAATTATCCCTGGATGAAGTTGAGCATGAAATTATCCGCGCCAAATTTAAAGACGCCCGCATTCATTTCGCCCTGAATTGCGCCTCTATAGGTTGCCCACCGTTGGCGGCTTATGTCTACCAGGGTCATCAGCTCGACCAGCAGCTCGATAAAGCAGTACGCTTTGCCCTTAGCAGAAGCGAATGGATGGACCTCTCCGGAAAAGATATTCGGTTAACAAAAATTTTTGACTGGTACCAAAATGATTTTGAAGAGTATTCCGGTTCTGTGCGGGAATTTATCGTCCAATATTTTCCGGGGTTGAAAAATAAAATTCTTGACGATCGCCGAAAATTGAAGTATAAAAAGTATAATTGGAAGCTAAATCAAGTGCAATAAACGATAAGCGCGTATGGCTGGCGGAACAGGTAGCTCTGAAAAATATTTCCGGATTTGGGAAACGATCATGAAAATCCCCCATGGGA
Organism: Calditrichia bacterium; assembly: GCA_030430345.1. The sequence goes on from JAUIFT010000486.1 coordinate 1,324, forward strand.
AAGTTGCTACGTATGGTCAAATTGCCCGTTTGGCCGGCCTGGGAAATCATGCACGCATGGTCGGTTATGCACTACATGCCAGCCCTCCCGGTATTAACATCCCCTGGTATCGGGTCATCAATTCCCAGGGGAAAATTTCCTTATCTAAAGAGGATGGCCGTTACGACTTGCAGCGCAGTTTACTGGAAGATGAAGGCGTTGAGTTTCTTCGCGAACGCGTCAATCTGAAAAAATACCGCTGGGATAAATAAGTATTATATTTTCTCCGCAGTTTCCGGAGCAGCGGCGGATATCCGGGATTAACCGTCCTGTTTTTCCCGCACTTTATCCAAAAAAGATTTCGCAAATTCCCGGATCATTCCGGCTAATTCGCTATTACGGGTCGCATTTTGATAGCTGTCCGCCATTGCCATCAGGCTCTGGAAATAATGGGCATTCATATCGTTCACCAGCATCCCCGGCGTCCAGAGATGGATATTCATAGTATTTTGCGCTGCCGGATCCCAGAGATTGATCATCATCGAGGAACAAGCCTGGGCACCGTCAAATCCGGCATCTGTTGCTTCCCATTCAATTGATTGCGGATTGTTTTGAGCATCCAATTCTACCGAAAATTTTATTTCCCGTTTTGCCACCGTTGGCTCCTTTCTTTTTCAGCTAAATACCGCCGGTATTAATTACAACGGCGAGGTTGCCAATGTATAGCAAAAATTTTTCACGGATGCTACTTTTTTCTGAGATCAAATCCGTAGACAGCCTGAGCGATAGTTTAATCAACTATATCTTTCGAAACCATCACCACCGGCATAAACAAATTGACGAACCAGGGCATTATAAAAAATAGCGATGAATAATCCACTGATCCATCCATAAATAACATTCCAAACGAATCCGGCCAGAAATGTATTCTCTGTGTACCCGGGATAAAGCGTTTTAAAAACCTCCAGATTGGTAATGGCATTGCCGGCAATCAGAGCCATAATGATAAACAAAATTCCCCAGGCCAGACCGAGCCCCAGGGCAAACCGAGCCGGTGCCAGTAAATTACGGCGGACGATATTTGTTTGTGGAAAACCAGTATCTGTCGGCGGGTCCGGATCATCACTATCTTCGGAATGCTTCGGTACCATTAAATACAGATCATCATTCATCATATCTCCTTTTAGTAAAATTCAACTACGGAAAACTTCAGCCATTAATCGCTATCGCCATTAATAATAAATGCTGCCCAGCGATGCGGAAATGGATATTGCTGATTGTTTCTGTACTTTTGAATTATTTTCTGCTTCGCTTGTTGCAATGCCTTTGCCCGGCTGATACCTGTTGTCGTCATCCAGTGTGCAAAAAATTCGCTGACAAGTTGCTGGGATTCCCGGTCATATATTTTCCAAAGCGTAGACATAACCGATGGCACCCCCGCCTTCATAAACGCAGAGGTTATACCGACGACTCCTTCCCCGCGATACATCAAACCGCCTCCGGTATTGCATCCGGGTAAATTGACAAATTTTACCCCTTTTAAATCCATCTCCTGAATTTCATAGACCATTAATAAGTCATCATTAAAACTTTTTTTATTCGCCGCGGGATCTCCATGCATATCGCGTATTGCGCCGGAAGTATTTTTCGCCTGTCTCCCGACAACAATCGAATGATAGCGGGAATTCCCCGAGCTGGTATTTGCATGGGTCGAAAATTGTACAACAGCAGGTTTTTCAGCAAGTGCCCCCCGAACGGTATCCTCATTTACCTGATAGGGCGCCGGTGTATTTACATTCTTTGGGGAAAAATATTTTGCACTATTCTTTAGTTCAGTTTCCGTTTCCGGTAAATCAAAAGTGGGATTCGCGATACCGAAGAAGGTATCATTTTCCCCTGAAATCTCCGACTGGGAATGATTAAGCACGTATTTCAGCACAATTGCACTGGGAGAATAAGCAATAGTATAATCCTCAACCAGAAATCGCTCTCCTCGCGGAGAACTTTGCAAACCATCAAACGGGACATAACAAAGTATTTCATCAGGAACGACATATAGTATTTTATCCGGGTCCAGCCATTTAGCAATAGGCGCAATCAAGTACTTATATAAATAGGCACCGGCCTTGGCCCCCCGCTCGAATTGTGCCGCAGGGTCAATTTTTATTTTGTCCTCGAAAGCTTTATTATCATCAGCGCCAATCGCTTTCCGAAAATTCAGGACAAGTTGATAAAGCGTATCCCGGGAAACCGGC
>JAUIFT010000487.1 GCA_030430345.1 Calditrichia bacterium
GCTGGCTAATTCTCGGCTGCTTCCGCTTGCTGTTTTGGTAGAGCAACCGTAAATGTGCTGCCCGTGCCGTATTCGCTATCCACGCGAATTTCCCCCTTGAAAGGCTTTAATAATTCGACGCAGGTATGCAACCCTAATCCTGTGCCAGTAGGCTCCCCTTCCGCTTCCTCTCCCTTAGCCGGCTTCGTTGTAAAAAAAGGATCGAAAATCGCTTCCAGCTTATCTGCCGGAATTCCTCCACCGGTATCTTCAATATCGATGTAAACATGATCCGCATCCTGACGAGTACGGACAATCAGCTGTTTCTTCGGTTTATCCCACATGGCATCAAGGGCGTTGTTAATCAGGTTCTCTATAATCTGAGCGACATTGGAATAGATTAAAGGAATCTCCGGAATTGCATCATCCAGTATTAACTCTTTTTCCGTTTTGTTTTTAAACTGCGTATTCGCTTTCAGGAATTCAAACTCCTGGCGCAACAGATCGTTGATGTTGAGCATTTTCCGTTCAACATTTTGGTCCATGCGACTTTTCAGCATCAGGTTATTAATGATTTCCATAATGCGCTTATGCGCCTGGGAGACCATCTCGCTATCCGTTGGTATCGTTAAAAGAAAATTTTGAGTGCGGTCGGCGAGATTTTCCAGACTTTCATCGGCAGAAATTTTTTCGACCTTTTTCCGGATCACTTCATTGGAGTTATGAATTACCGCCAACGGTGTTTTCAAATTGTGAACAATTCCCTGAATCATTCGCCCAATAATCGCGGTTTTTTCCTGATGCACCAATTGGCGGGTCTTTTCCTGAACCTGCAGTTCAAGGTTTTTATTCATGGCCGCCAATTCTTCATTTTTTTTCAGTAAATGCTTTTTTAACTGCTGGATCGTCAGATGCGTATTTACCCGGGCAAGCACTTCTTCATGCTGAAAAGGTTTGGTAATGTAGTCGACAGCACCAAGGGAAAAACCTTTCACTTTATCGACCGTATCGGTAAGGGCAGTCATAAAAATCACCGGTACATCGGCGGCATCTTCGCGGGCTTTTAAGGCGGCACAGGTTTCAAAACCATCCATTTCCGGCATCATGATATCCAGCAGGATCAAATCCGGAAGTACCTCATCGACTAATTCGAGGGCAGCGGCACCATTCTGGGCAACCAGCACTCGAAAATCGGCTTTTTTCAAGTAGTCAAACAGCACACTCAAATTGGTAGTATTGTCATCGACAATCAGTATGATGCCCTGTTCTTCCGATGCAGCGCCTGTCATTTCAGGTCCTCCTGCGATTTATCAGCTCGCGGATTTTCAACAATTGAAACTCTTTCGCAAAGGTAACAATTTCCCGGCTAAATTCAGAAAATTTTTTGTCATTTTCGACAATCTCTTCTGCCAGCGCAATAACACCATCGACATCCCCGGTTTTGCAGAGCCTGTCGATTTTGTCCAAGATTGTATCATCCGGCAAAATTATTTGCTGCTGGCCAGCGGATAGCGGAGATGTGGTTTTCGCTGAACTATCTTCATTTTCATAAATCCAAGTCAGTGCCAGATGTCTTTTCAACAAAGTCATTAACTGATTTATTTCCAATGGTTTGAGCAAAAAGCCATCACAGTCTGCATGGTTATTTTCTTCGATCGTAGGATTTGAGGCAGCAACAGCAATCAGCGTTATTTTCCTCTTTGTACGCTGACGAATTTCCCGAATAAACTCAGTTATATTCATATCATCCCCCAGCGGATCAAAAAAGACCAATGCCGGTTGATATTCTGCTGTCTTACTAATGGCATCCATCCCGGAATGGCTTTCCAGTATCTCAAATCCCAGCGGGGTGAGGAAATCCTTTAACAGTTTCCGGCTGGTTTCGTTGTCATCGTGGATTAAGAGTGAATATGAATCAGAAATTCCATCCGTGCGTTTGTAAGCGCGGATCTTCTCAACCTCGGAAACACCGGCGCCAGTATTGGTGGCCATCGCATCCATCGAGAGGGTCATCCAAAAAGTGCTTCCTTTACCGGGTTCACTTTCGACCTGCAACTCACCTCCCATTAAACGTACCAGTTTTTGACTGATGGTCAGCCCTAACCCGGTACCTTCAATTGAAAGCGCCTTTTCTCCGGCCTGCTCGAAAGAGAGAAAAATTTTATCCAGTTTTTCTGCCGGAATACCAATACCGTTATCCTGCACGGCAAAAAGAATATTATCATTATCTCTCTGAACCCTTAAAATCACTTCTCCCCGATCGCCGGTGCTGGAAGAGATCTCCGGGGTAAATTTCAGCGCATTTCCGATAAGATTCAGCAACACCTGGCGAAGTCTCTTGGCATCCCCCAGGACAATTTCCGGTAACCCCTCTCCGATGTCCAGGCGGAGAGCAATGCCTTTCTCCCGGGCTTTCAGAGTAAACAGATCGATAAGGTTTTCCAGAAAGTTTCGCAGCGGGAAGTCCGCTTTTTGCAAAGTCATCTTGCCCGCTTCAATTTTTGAGAAGTCCAGCAAATCGTTGATCAGGGTGAGTAGATGATTACCGGATCGTTTAATAATCCCGATTGAGCGTAGCTGGGAATTTTCCAGTTGTTCATCTTTTTCGAGGATTTGCGCGTATCCCAGAATACCATTGAGCGGGGTGCGCAATTCATGGCTCATATTGGCCAGAAATTCGCTCTTCGCCTGGTTGGCGCTTTCTGCTTTCTCTTCTGCCCGCCGGCGTTCCTCCACTTCTACCATTAGCTGCTTATTTATTTGCGCCAGTGCTTCAGACTTTTCTGCCAGTTGATCGCGGCTTTCCCGCAGCTCGGAGGTTCGGAGTCCTACCTCTTTTTCCAGGCGTTTTTTCTGCCGTTTTTCACGCTTCAGGCGATACCCAACAAGCGAAAAGAATATCATCAATCCGACGCTACCGGCCAGCAAGCGAAACCACCCTCGCTTCCATAAGGGCGGAACGATCATTATCGTAAGCACCAATGGTTCTTCGCTCCATAAACCATCGTTGTTCGCCGCCTTCAATAAAAATCGGTATACCCCGTCATCCAGATTGGTATAACTGGCATAGCGATTATTTGCATCCCGGAAGTGCCATTCCCGGTCGAATCCCTCCAGCTTGTACTGGTAGCGATTCTTATCCGGATTGGTATAATCCATCGCACTAAATTCCAGGGAGAAAAAATTATCATGCTGGGCTAGCACTAATGTTTCCGGAGCGGCAATATCCCAGCGAACCGGAATATCGAATTCGTTAAATGTGGTAATGACCACTTGCGGAGGATAAGGATTATTCCGGATACGGCGCGGATCGAAAATGTTGATGCCGTTACTGCCTCCAAAAACCAATTCACCATTATTTGCAAGTTCTGTTACTTATCTGATTCCAATTGTGGCAGTAATGTGGGGCGTGCTCGATGGTGAAAACCTCTATCTTGGTCACTACATTGGGATGGTCCTCATCATTGGTGGCGTTTATCTGGCCAACAGAAAGAAATAACTTATCTGGTTTTATTTAAGAGTAAGAATGCAGTCGGTATTTCTTATCTTGGTATTCAATCAAAAAAAATCACCCTA
>JAUIFT010000488.1 GCA_030430345.1 Calditrichia bacterium
GCAAGCGAAAACCGGAAAGATGATTTTGATCCGTTAAAGCGTGGCAAAACAGCAAATATCAATCGAACTTACGATTGGCTTAATTACTGATCTTTACATATTGGAAAACGGGAACGATCGATGAGAAAATTCATATTTTTACTGTTTTTTTTGATCATTACCATGCTGTTGAATTGCCAGGATATGCGGAAGACTGATTCCGGATGGATGCCGGAAATACTGGAAAAAGATAGTGGAAAAACTGTTTACCTTCCCGATTTTTCTTATGCCGGCTATCATTGGGGGGAAGATAGTTTGCCGAATTTCAGTGGGAATGTTGATGTCCGCGATTATGGGGCAATACCCGATGATGGGAAAGATGACAGCGATGCTATCCTGAAAGCGCTGACGGCTGCAAATGCCCTGCCGAATACAGCCGTGGTAAAGTTCCCACCAGGTAAATTCATTCTCAAAAAGCATCTTTTTATCGAGCGGAGCAATTTTGTATTGCAGGGGGCCGGCAGTGGGGAAACCGGAACGACACTCTATATGCCGCTGCCCATGAAGGATATGCCGCTGCCGGAAGGAATGGTCGAGCTCAATGAATATTTGGTAAAAAATGATAAGCGGGTGAAGTCCGGAGAACTGTTCTCCCCATTTTCCTGGACAGGTGGGATTATTTGGCCGCGGGTGAAAGGGAAGCGAATTTATCCTTATCTCCCTGAGCTGGATCAAGCGGCGGCAGTACTCGCGGAAATCAGCGGCGGGAAACGAGGAGAATATCAGTTTACTGTCAATAATACGGCTGGACTAAACAGCGGAGATTTGCTGAAAATTCTTTGGTATAATCATGATGGCGCCGCTGGTTCTTTTCTGAAACATCTTTACGGGGAAGGCGAGTTTAAGATTGGCGCCCGCCATTGGGAAAATCCGCAACGGCCGCTGGTTCAGCAAATTGTTACAATTACCGGCATCAAGGATAATATCGTTTCAATCAAGACGCCCTTGCTGCACGATGTAAAAGCGGAATGGCAGTCGGTACTCTCGCCAGCGGAGGTGCTCACGGAAATCGGGATCGAACATCTACGCATCGAATTTCCGGAAGTGCCCTATGGCGGTCATCATCTCGAACATGGTTATAATGCCATTTACCTGACCAGCGTGGCCCATGCCTGGGTACGCAATGTCCATTTTGTGACTAGCGATAATGGTATCTTAAGTGATGATTGCGCCAATATCACCATTGAGGATGTTACCTTCGGCGGACGCACTGCTCACTATACCACGCATCTCGGAAAAGTGAATCATGCCCTGGTAAAAAACAGCATTGTTGATTGCCCCTCGGAGCATGCCCTTAGCTTTAACTCCTTCTGCAAAGCCAGCGTCTACAGCAATGTCGATATTTTACAGACGCCAAGTCTCGATCAGCATTGCGGCACAAATCACCAGAATTTGTTTGACAATATCCGTATTACCGTGGCGGAGCGGCAGCCGGATTTGTTCAAGCATGGCGGGGCTGGATATTGGAAACCGACCCATGGCCGCTACAATACTTTCTGGAATATTGATCTCAATTTCACTTTTCAGGCTCACTCGGAAGATACCGTCATGATTAAAGGAATTAACGATGGCCCGGAAGCCAGACTTGTTGGATTTAACGGTAATTATCCCCTGAAATTTGAGTATGGGCCGAATGCTTATTTTGAAGGGATGAATCAACCCTCAATCGCAATACCATCATTGTATGAATATCAGTTAGAGAAACGGCTTAAACAATAATTACTGGCAACGCTGAGTTCTTTGAATGCTTGAAAATAGGCTGATTTATCGTCAAAAAAGTAGTACCGGTCAAATAGATTCTGGTAACAAAGGAGAAGGTCTTGATTAAGAAAATGTTATTCACCACGGTTAAAGTGGGTTTTATTGTCTGGCTTTTATTGCTGCAGGCTAATGGCGTTGCACAGGAGCAATCCGCAAAATTGGTTCGTAATATCGATGAATTTAATGCCGCCGTTGCCGATGCCCGTCCGGGCGATACGATTGTGTTGGCGAATGGTAAATGGGAAAGCGTCACTTTGGGGTTTTACGGCGAGGGCAGAGAAGATGCGCCGATTACCCTGCGCGCGGAAACGCCGGGAAAGGTAACCCTCGAAGGGCATTCGCGATTGAAATTGGGGGGAGAATACCTGGTCGTCGATGGCCTGGCTTTTATTAATGGATATACAAAATCCGGCAGCGTCATCGAGTTTCGGAAAGACAGCCGGATGCTTGCCAATCATTCCCGGGTTACCAATTGCGTGATCGACAATTACAATCGCCCGGACCGTTTTGATAAAGATACCTGGGTGGCCATCTTTGGGAAACATAATCGCTTCGATCACAATTACCTCGCCAACAAAAAGAACGTTGGCGTCACCCTTGCCGTTCGCTTGAATGATGCCCGCAGCCAGGAAAATTTTCATCGCATCGATCATAATTTTTTTGGCTATCGTCCCCGCCTCGGTTCTAATGGCGGTGAGACGTTGCGCATTGGCACCTCGAAATATTCCCTCACCTCTTCCAATACCATTCTGGAAGATAATTTCTTTTACCGCTGCAATGGTGAAACCGAAATTGCCTCAATAAAATCCTGCGACAATATTATTCGCCGGAATACCTTTTATGAGTGTGAAGGAGCGCTGGTGATGCGCCACGGAAACCGCAATATCATCGAAGGAAACTTCTTCCTCGGGAATAACCGCCCGGAAAGTGGCGGCATCAGGGTGATCAACGCCGGTCATCGTATTTTTAATAACTATTTTCAGGGCATTAAGGGCAGCCGCTTTCGTTCCGCCCTGGCAGTGATGAATGGTGTGCCAAATTCTTTGATCAACCGCTACCACAAGGTGGAGGATGTGGTGATTGCCAATAATACCTTTATTGATTGCGATAATATTCAATTGGGTGTCGGCAGTGATTTTGAGCGCACCGATATACCGGAAGATGTGCTTTTTGCCAATAATCTGATTGTTAATTCGGCGAAAGATACCCCCTACAAAGCGCTGGATGATATTAGCGGTATTGCTTTTAAAAGCAATCTGGTTGATCTGAAAGCGGGCAGCGAACTGCCGGCAGGGTTTAGCAAGCAGACCGTTAAATTGAAAGCAAATGCCTACGGGATTCTCGTGCCGGACGATAAGAAGATAAAGTCCGTGCCTGCAGCGCAGCTTGAGCTGGTAAGTAACGATATTAGCGGTAAAGAACGAAAGGGGAAAACAGAAGTTGGCGCAGTGCAATATGCGAACCGCAAGCACGTAAAACCGTTTGCTACCCGGGAAAATACCGGGGTGCGCTGGTATCAATCACCTGCACCTGTACCTGGCTTGGATAAAGGAAAGGTTATTAGTGTTAAAGCGGAAAAGGACGCTATCTACCAGGCTTATCAGGACGCTGAGCCCGGCGATATTATCGAGCTGAGCGAAAGCGGTCGCTATGAGTGTACGGAAATGATTGAAGTTCGCCGGCCGGTTACGATTCGTGCCAGGGCGGGATTGCCCGAAAAACCCCTGTTGCTTTATGTGGGAGAAAAACAGCCGT
>JAUIFT010000489.1 GCA_030430345.1 Calditrichia bacterium
ATCTCACGAATTTGATCCTGATTCGCTTCGCTGATACCCCACAGGTTCGGATAAAACATCCCGCTGTTTTTATAGGTATCTTCTACAACCACGACTGCCGGCGTCCGCAATAAGGAGCGGCCGACGAAGATAACAAGGGTCAGCAAAAAAGCGACTTCGGCAACGCGCAATGCCGGCGACGGCTGAATGACTAAAGTGCGCCAGAGTGCTGCCAATCGTTTCTGCCAACGCAGCAACAGCGGTGGCTCCGCAAAAGTTGTTTTGAGCGTTTGTTGATAGGTCTGAAGCAGCTCCGGCGGTGGCGAGGGACGACGGCGGGTTTGCAGCATCCCAGCAGTACGATGCATTTCCGGCAGATCTTCTATGGCAATCTCCAGATCAGCCAATTGGCTTTCAAATGCCATCTTTTCCGGTTCGCTCATTTCTCCGTTTAGATAGAGCTTCATTTGTTTCTCAAGGGTTTTTCGGTCCATTTCATCTTTCCTCTCATTAGGCCACTTCCCGAAGGGTTTCCTTCAATCGCTTCATTGCCCGAAACAGGTGAATCCGTACTGTGCTCTCGCTGCATTCCATAATCCCGGCAATATCCCGCACGGATAGTTCGTGAAAAAACTTTAAAACAACCGCAGTGCGCTGATTGATAGAAACCGTTGTCAATGCGGCGTCGATTTCTCCCTGTAGCTCGGTATATTCCAGAGTGTTTTCCCGAAAGGCGGATTCATTTTCTTTTAGATCGGCCAGATTTTCTTCCGCATCCGGGTCCAGTGCATCGGTAGCCTGCCGCTTGCGCTTACGGTGAATATCCATACAAAGATTGACGGTAATTCTGTAAAGCCAGGATGAAAAACGGGATTTTCCTTCGAAACGGTTCAGTTTCTGAAACGCCCGGATAAATGTTTCCTGCGCGGCATCTTTGGCATCATCCCAATCTCCCATCAGGTCGTATGCTAAATACAGCACCTTCTCCTGGTGAAGCTCAACCAACTTACCAAAAGCGCTGCGGCTGCCCCCAATGGCCTGTTGCAGGATGTCTGTTTCTATTTTTTTCATCAACTAAAATCCGTCTTCATACTGGCCATCGGTTCTAATTTTAACCCGTGGCGCCGAAACTTTTGACGAATCTCCTAGCAATCCGTCTGTTAATTAGACGTAGTCATACTGAGTTCATTTACATGCTTTTGAGATTTTTTTCTGTTACTAAACTCACCGAGCCGATCGATTCCAGTTGAGAGAGTTTCCTTTACTCTCCTTGCTAGTGCCAACTGCCACTTGCTTTTCAAGGTTCCTTAAGCGCAGATTATGAAGAAAGAAAATTATCAGGGTTGCAGCGAAGTGCGTTTTTTTTTAATATCAACTAATTTTATTTGATTTGTCGTCGAAATCTACTGATTATATGGTCTTTAAAAATTAGCCCTGACGATCATTTAAAGTGAGGATTCTTCAAATGCCACTCAAATCTTTTACTTTCCGCAATAAAGAGAAACGCAAACAAACCATCGAAATGGCCTACGAAGACGACCATTTACTGGCGGTTAACAAACCGGCGGGATTACCGGTTATTCCCGACCGCTGGAATCCCGATCTACCAAATTTAAGAGATTTAATGCAAACCCAGTATTATCGTTATACCGGCGAGGTCGACCTACAACTCTACATTGTGCACCGTATTGATGCGGACACCAGTGGTGTTGTGCTCATGGCGAAAGACGCAGCCACTCACCGGGTGTTGAATACGCTTTTCGAGCAAAACCAGGTTCGCAAAACCTACCTGGCTGTTGTGCGCGGTGCGCCCGCGGAAATGGAAGGAGAAATCGATTTACCGATCGACAAACAGTCCTCCGGGAAAAATCGCATGAAAATACACAAAAAAGGAAAACCTTCCCAGACACGATACCGGGTTGTCGAAAAGTTTCGCAACTTCTCCCTGCTGGAAGTGCAACCGCTCACCGGCCGCACCCATCAAATCCGGGTTCATCTGAAGGCAATCGGCGCGCCGCTGGCGATCGACGATAAGTACAACGAGAACAGTAAAGGCATTTATATATCCGATCTAAAGCGTAAAATCCGGAAAGATATTATTGTTTACGAAGACCTTCCGATTATCAACCGCTTGACACTACACGCCTGGCGGCTCCAGTTTCAACTCCCCGGGAGCGCATCGGACATTCTGATTGAGGCCCCTCCGTCCCGCGATTTTGCCGCACTGCATAAACTTCTGCGAAAATGGAACATCGAAGGTAAATAATTTGTTTTTTTGATCGTCATAAATTTAGCCAGCGCACAACCCGACAATTCATTGTTCAGCTAATTGCCTGCTGTGGTTTTTGGATTATGTGATGCTCCTTACGGAAAAGTCCTGTCTTTTGAAGAGATTTAAACACCCCGGCGCATTGCCTGAATCCCACTTTTCGGATAACCGGCCAAACATTGGAAAGAGTACCACGCTGAGGGAAAAAATCGATAAATATACCGAAAAATTCCCTTAAACGGGTAATTGACATTGGAAAAGAAAGCTATATATTTGTATAACATAGATTCATCTTCATCATATACGGAAGGCTTAAATATGTCAGGTGTATCCAGGACTCCCTTAATTGTCTCCATTTTCATCATCTTCTTAACGCTGACATCTTCTTTATCAGCCCAATGGTTTTATTTCGGCCGTAATAAAGTTCAGTATACCGATTTTAAATGGCAGATCCTGAAAACCGAACATTTCGATATTTATTATTACCCGGAGATGGAAGACTTGGCTGAGAGAGGCGCCTACTTCGCAGAGGAGTCTTATACTTACCTGGAGAGTAAATTCAATTTTACTGTTACCCGAAAAATCCCCCTGATTTTTTACAGCTCGCACTTACACTTTCAACAGACCAATATTACCCCCGGTCATATACCGGAAGGTGTTGGAGGCTTTTTTGAATTTTTGAAAGGGCGGGTTGTTATTCCCAGTAATGGTGATATTAACCTTTTCCGCAAGGTGATTCGCCATGAGCTTGTACACGTGTTCATGCATTCAAAAGTCTATTTTGAGAACAAAGAACACGGCCGCTTTGATGGCACCTATCCCCCACTCTGGTTTGTGGAGGGCCTGGCCGAATACTGGTCGACCGAATGGGATGCCCAGGCAGAGATGGTGATCAAGGATGCCGTTCTGCACAATTACATCGTGCCCCTTTCCCAAATTTATCGAATTCACGGCACTTACATGATGTATAAGGAAGGGCAGGCAATTCTCACCTATATTGCCGAGAAATATGGGGAAGACAAAATTCTCCTCTTGATGGAAAACATCTGGAAATATGGCAAATTTTCGGAAGTATTCGAAGATGTTCTGGGCATCAACTATAAACAGTTCGACCAGGAATGGACGTATTATCTGAAAAAAAGATATTACCCCATGCTGGACAAACAGGATTTCTCCCGGATGGTCGCCCAGACCATCGTTCAGGAAGGCTATAATTTCAAGCCGGCGTTTTATCGCAGCGAAGACGGTGACAAAATGAAATGTGGGTGGCCGCTCGCGCGCGCAGCCCCCCTTCCCCGTCCCT
>JAUIFT010000490.1 GCA_030430345.1 Calditrichia bacterium
GGCATTTTTGTCACCAAACCAGGAAAATGGTTATCGCTTGCCTAACCAGGCAGTTTTCGGCGGGAGCATTCGGGCCTGGGGAATTAATAATTGCGCCCGGGCGGTGGAGAGCTTTTCAACCAGTGCTGTTATAGAATTTACTTCGTAGCTTTCGAACTTTTGGGCCAGTTGCTCCGGCGTGTAGAGGATTGGCAGCCGGCGGGCGAGCTCTTGTTTGAATGCCGGTGTGTAGATGATATCCGTTAATGCAGTATTGTGCAGTTCTTCCAGGGGAGCGAGAAAGATAATTGCATCGTTGGCGGCACTCATTTTTTGCCCGGGCATTGCTTTGTGCATGTGATTCCCAACGTAAGGAGTGTTGCCAAAAACATTGTTTTGAAGCGGAATGGCGACGGGACTGTTTCCGGTAGCCTCGAAGGCGCTGTCCCATAATCCCTCAAGCATTCGGACCCATTGATAATCATATCTTTCCGTCCCGGCGGTAGACTGTGCGGTTTCCGGATCAAGGGATTTTTCCCGGGAAATATGCAGCGCCATTTGATGAAAACGGATCGAGGCTGTTTTCCCGGGATGCCACTGATGAAAGAACGTGCCGCAGTTCCAGAAGTATTGCCCGTTCCGGTCTTTGATCCCTTTATAGGCATGGCGGGTATTGGTGAGAAAAATGCCTTTCCGGCCACTCTGAAAATGATCCATTTCCGCAAGGATGATTTTATACATGGTATAGTCGTTGCCGGTCAGCGACTTGCGAAATAACTGTAAATCTTCTGCAGTGTGGATTTCCTGCCAAAAAACCGGGGCATTAACGGCAAATACTTTGATCTTTTCCGCCGGAGGCAGTTGTTGGTTGACTTGATAAACTGTCGCAAGCAGGTCAAAATAAGTTTGCATATCCCAGCCAAACCCGCTGAAATCGTCCTGAAAAGCGGGATAGAGTAATGCGACATCTTCTTGCTCGGCATTTAGATAGGCATCGATGCAATGCTGACGATTTACGGGAACAACTTCCAGAAAAATATACTTCACTTTCTCCCGGAAAGCGGGAGTGCGCAGCAGGGATTGATAGAATTGAAACGGTTCCAGCGCCGGATGCCAGGCGTCATCAAAAAGGATCAGATCTACCTTGTCGAGTGTCGATATAATATAGGGGATTGGCGCCTGCCCCTCGTTTTTAATGACATCCACAAAGGGGCGTAATCGTGGGTGCAGCTCATCCCGCCCGGCAAAGGCAATTTCCGTCAGGAAACAAAAGAGAATAAACATCAGGTAAAAGTGTCGATGGCGATTCATGGTGATTTCTCCGCAATATTTTTTCTTAGAAGACGGGAGTTTTGAAGAAAAAGATTACAACGGAGCGATATTTGATCTGTAATTGGCTGTTTTCGCGGAAAGTGTCTGCCCAATGAAACGGGCTTTAGTTAATGAGCGATGAATGCATCGCGGATGGTGCGGAGGTTTTGCAAAGCTGGCTGGTATCTCTGGTCATTCAAATAGCAGGCGGGAAGAAATTCCCGCCTGCAAATTTGCGGCTGAACTTCGCCATTAGGGGAGAGCATAGTGAGGGAGCCGTTAGGGGATTACAACCAACGCTTATTCACTATAACAATTTGGGCGGCAGCCCGAGTCTAATCTGCGGGCATTCAAACTGCCATCAGGTGATTGCGGTTTAAGTCAATCTTGCGAAACCCGCTTTGTTGAAGAATCCTGCGGATAGAGCTGATGGAAATATTCCGGACGATTCCGTGTTTCTGAGCTTCTTCCGCCAGGGTTTTATAAGTTAGCTCCTGGCCAATCCGGCTATACTTTTCTACCAATTTATTGGCCAGATTCAGGATATCGCGCACGTGCTTATCGGTGAACTTGATCGGTGCACCGGGACGCGGTTTATCGGAAAGAATATCGATGATGCCATTTTTGAACGCCTGCGGATTAATTTCCTGCGCCAGCTTGTTGAGTGATTTCTGGCTTTTCAACCAGCGTTTTCTCCATTCTGCAACAGTGTCCCGTTTCAAAAACAGCTTCTCAGCGATGTTGGAATTGTTCATACCTTCATGCGCTAACAGGAGAATCTGACTGCGCAGATATAAACGATGGTCTTTATGATATTGCAACGTCAATTGAGTTAAGCAAGAAATCTGACGCTTATTTAATTCGATCTGAGTGGGCAATGGGGAAGCCATTTTAAACTCCTTTATGTTTAGTCGTTTCAGCTTGGATAAAGAGTTGATTTATCCGGCTCTGATGAAACGGGTAAACGCTGTTGCTTCCCGGAGGAGTGGTTATTCGTGAGGTTCATGCCACCAGCAGGCGGCGTGTTTTCGTGGTGCGGTTATTTCACCAAAACCATTCGGCGGGTTTCCGAACGGTGATTTGTTTGCATTGTATAGAAGTAGAAGCCGCCGCCGAGATTTTCCGCAGCATCAAAGCGAATGTTATACTCGCCGGGTTGCTGGATTTCGTTTACCAGCGTTGCGACTTTCTTACCAAGCATATCGTAAACCGTCAACGAAACAGATGAATTTTCAAAAATGCGATAACGGATATTCGTCGACGGATTAAAGGGATTCGGGTAGTTCTGCGTCAATTGAAAATCGTCCGGAATTTCTGTGAGAGCCGCTTCCAGACTTGTCGTCACTGGTTGCATTGCCCGAAAAACACCGCTTGCGCTGGTGCCGGCAAAGATATAGTCATTTTCATGAACTGCCAGGCACCAGGCGCCGGCATCGCTGAGGCCTTCGCTGAAATCGCTCCAGGTCGCTCCTTTGTCTGTAGAACGGGAAACGCCCCAGCCATGCGTGGCAGCAAAGATATCGCCGGCAGGATTTACTGCCAGTGCCATGATATGACGATCGAATAATCCAATCGAATCCCAATTACGATTGTTTTGGTCAAGATGAAAGATGCCATCAAACCAGGCGCCGGCGAAAATATTCTCCGGGGATCGGCTTACCATAGTGCGAACGTCGACGTTCTGCAGCCCGGATAATTCCCAGGAAGCGCCGTCGTCGGTAGAACGAAAAATACCGTGTGCGTTGGTTGCAGCATAGATGTCGCTATTGGTATGAACCAGCAGATCGAACACTACTTCCGTCGCGGTAAGACCGTTGTTCGCAGATGCCCAGGTATCTCCATTGTCGCCAGAGCGAAAGATGCCGCCCATTGAAGTGCCGGCATAAATGTATCCATTCGCGGCAGCAGCGAGGGAAAAAATGACCGGCGTGCTAAGGCCATCATTCATCGCTTCCCAGGAATCTCCACCATCTGTAGAGCGGAAGATGCCGTCGCCTTCAGTGCCGGCAAATATGTGATCCGGATTTTGGGCGCCATTGCTCAGGCATAGTACCGAATGATTAATCAAACCATTGTTAATCGCTTCCCAGCTTTCACCATTGTCCGTGGAACGATAAACACCATCACCGTATGTGGCGGCGAGAATGTGCGACTCAGTTGTGATGAGCAGCCCATTAACCGGAACATTGTCTAACGACGTTTGCACCCAGGTTGTATCGTTTGCTGCCAGCAGATCAGAAGCGCTTAGCAAC
>JAUIFT010000491.1 GCA_030430345.1 Calditrichia bacterium
AAGCTAAGGCCGAAATTAATCTCCGCGCCGCTGTTGACATTCTTCGATTGGAAATCGACAAAATGATATTTGACGTCCATATTCAAGGCCAGCCAGCTGCTCAGGGCGATATCGGTACCGCCACCGAGAAATCCGCCCATGTCCATTTTTGATTCGAGAAATACTGTTTCCGTTTCATCAATCGAATCCTCCACTTCGATAGCGCTTTGCCAGTACGGGCCGATGCCGGCATTCAGATAAGGCATTACCCGGGAAGGAAAACGAAATGAAAAAATGTAGCGGCGAATGCCAATGAGCATCGGGACAATCGCATTCACATCGACGGAAACAGAATCGTTTGCTTCCGTAGCGGCACTAACGCTGCTCAGTCCCCCAAGGTTGAACTCCAGGAACCATTCCTTATCCAGCCGGGAGAAATAATACAGACATCCACCAACGTAGCCGTCCAGTTCGACGGCCGGTGTGCCCTGGTTCGTGGGGTCCGTAGAGTTCGTCACGCTAAGGCTGAGTGATCCGCCCCCGGCATTCCAGAAGCCAGCTCGTAACCCCAGGCCGTGAGAGCGAAGCATGCCCTGTCCCAGGAGTGATGTGCTGTGTAGTGCTGTCATAATAAAGCCAGCTATTATCAAAATGAATAGTTTCTTAACCCGCAATTTTTCACCTGCTTTGCTATATTGAAAATTTAGTTATTCGAGACATTAACCGTTTCTTTATGGGAATAAGCGCTAATATGTTTCTGCCTAATAATTTAATCCGGTCATCTGCATGCGTAAAGTGGAAATCGTTAATTTTCAACATAGTTATCAATTTTGTTCCTGAACGTTATTTCCGGAAGCGGCCCCATTGGAACACCAGCCCCAGGCCGAATTCAAATCCGTTTTGGTATTGGGAATCATCGAAATCGACCCAATGGTATTTAATGTCATAAGAAAATCCAAAAGTATTGCTAAGCATCAGGTTGGCGCCGCCACCGACATATACACCCGGGCGACTGACCGAACTGACGGATACTTCCTCTTCATGGTAATCATATTCCTGCACGGAAATATCATTAAGTATGTAGGCACCGGCGCCAAACATCAGGTAAGGCTGCATCGCACTGCGGGATTTTTCCGACATCAGATCGTAGCGAAAACCAAAGAGAATTGGAAACACGGCATTCACTTCCACATCTTCCCAGTGATAGTATTCCCGGTGTTCTACGACAGCTGCGAGCGCACCGAGAGTAAACTCCATGGAAAGTTGCTCCTGCACCCGGGTAAAAAAGAACAGCGAGCCTCCAAAGCCGCCGACATTGACGCTGCTGATTTCGCCATCATTATAGACATAAATTCGCTGCTGCCCATCAATCATATTCCAGTAATTTCCCCGGAAGCCGATGCCGCTTTTTGATCGGCAGTTATTCGCCCAGCTGCTGCTGCTTGCCAGCAGGAGCAAGACGATAACGCTGGATAAAAGACGTAAATTTTTCATGCTAAACTCCACTCTGTTAATTTTTCAGTTTCTGTTTCGCTCATGTATAAGACAAAGATGGTGCCAACTTTTTAAAAATACTTGGAAGTGTTGTTAAAACAATAGTTTATGTGGTTGGTTCATAGGGGGTTCGCGAAAGAGGGAAATGCGGAAGTTTCGGGGAAATGCGGAAAAATTCCGCGTTTGAAATGGCAAAAAAAGTAAGAAAATGCTGACCAAACCACCTCATCACCCTTCGCCAAGTTCAGGATGGATGGATATTAACGAACGAAAAAAAATATACCGCGATCCGGGTATGGAAAATTTTGGAAAAGTTATGTATGTTATGCCATACTTGATAGCAAATAACTCAGGATTATGCCCATGAAGCCAGCGGAACAGCCTTTGGACAACCAGATTAACGTAATGATTATCGAAGATGATGAACTCTATCGGGAATCGATTCAGGAGCTGATCAACGAGTGTGAATCGTTGCAGTGCGGCCATGCATACGAGTCTTGCGAGGCAGCAATACAGGCAGTAGAGGAAGGCTTTGCCCCGGAGATTATTCTCATTGATATCGATTTGCCGGGGATGAACGGCATCGAGGGCATTCGCCATTTCAAGCAATTGTCACCTGCTTCGAAAAGTGTGATGCTGACAGTTTTTGATGACGATGATAATATTTTTAATGCCCTCTGCTACGGCGCTTCCGGTTATCTGCTCAAATCAGCCTCTTCGGAGAATATTTGTCAGTACATGACCGACGTACTCAACGGCGGCGCGGCAATGAATCCGCATATCGCTGCGAAGGTGCTAAAAATGTTTACCCAATATTCCCAGCCGAAAAAAGAATATGGCCTGACCGGCCGGGAAAAAGAGATATTGCAACTGCTGGTGAATGGAATGAACAAAAAGCATATTGCCGGAGAATTATGTATCAGTCTTTTTACGGTTGATACCCATTTGAAAAACATCTATGCGAAACTGCAGGTGCACTCCCAGATCGATGTGGTTTCGAAAGCGCTCAAAGAACGCCTCATCTAAAAAGAGTTTCATCGGACAAAATATTAAGTAAGATGCGCTGCCACTGCCACGAAGAATCACCCTCACTTCTTTATAAATCCCTGTGCGGAAATCAAGCACTTTTCCCCGCTAACTTCTTCCCGGCCGACTTTCGTTTTATCCCTTACTGTTAAGCCCTCCGCTCAATTCTTATTCGATTTGACTTCCTGAGAAAAGATATTATATTATAAGCTGTCTAAAATTAGTGTGCAGGTATTGTTTGAAGAAGTTAAATTTGGTTTATAAACTCTGTTTAGCTTTATTTTTATTAGGATTTGCGGTATGGTTTCAGAACTGGGTTTATAATACCGCCCTGATCACACTGCTTATTCTGCTAATACGTTTCGAAAAAGTGTCTTTATTTCGTTTCCCCCGGCAAGGTTATTTTTTTGCGGCACTTTTAATGGTGATGTTTATCCTGCAAGCCGTCAATGGCTACGGCAAAATTCTCTTCCAATTTCCCCTTAATATTACGATTACTGACGATGGCTTGCTAACCGCGTTTCTGTTTGTTAGCCAGGTGTTATTGATTTTCCTGCTTTTTGGGGCAGCAATTTATACCGCAGACAAGCCGGAAGTGGTCCATTATTACCGGTCACTGAATGGGGCGGATCGCGGGTGGAAGACCGTTTTGCAGGGATGGTTGCGCATTGGTTTGTATGTCATGTATCTGTTGCCGAAAGCGCTGGATTATCGCCAGACCGTATCGACGGAATTAAAAGCGGCAAAAGCAGAAAAAGAAATTTCCTTTAAAGACCGTTTTCTGAATTTACTCGATCATATCTACCGTTTTATTGCGCATATTCTTGATAGCAGTGAAAAGGAATATGCGGCTTTTAAGCAGCAGACCGAACTGAGTGTCGCCGCCGCCGCTCAAAACTGGCAAACGGTACGGCACGCGCTGGTGACCATTACCGTGGCTCTTGTTCATCTGCCGCTACTCGGAATGGTGAGACAGGGATGAAACGGAATATCAAGGTTGTGGTCGAATACGAAGGGACGGCATATCATGGCTGGCAGTAT
>JAUIFT010000492.1 GCA_030430345.1 Calditrichia bacterium
CCAGCAGGCAGAATCCCGCATTCTCAACGAAGTTGGCAAGATTTACCATACCCTCGGCAAACATGGAAAAGCGCTGGATTATATTAACGATAGCATTCGCATACGCCGGGAAATTGGCCATACCGTGGGGCTGGTAAGCAGCTTGCTGGACCTCGGTGATTTATACAACACCATGCAAGCTTATATTCCTGCCCGCGATGCGCTCCTGGAGGCGCTGGCGCTGGCAAAACAATTGAGTTCTCATCCCAAAACTGCCCGGGCACACAAAGCGCTTGCGAATGTTTATGCCAACATGGAAGAGTTTGCCAGCGCCTATGAACACCATCAGCAGTTTCATCAATTCGAAAGGGCGGTCTGCCGGACGACAGCGGAGAATCGCTTTAAATACCTGCAGGCGATGCATGAGCAGGAAACCGCCAGGCAGGAGATGGAAATATACCGCCTGAAAAACATTGCGTTACGGGAAAAGAATGATCAGCTGGAATCTTTGCTCAGCGAGCTCAATGATACCCAGGGCCAATTAGTGAATGCGGAAAAAATGGCGGTATTGGGACAGGTTGCTGCCGGCATGTGTCATGAATTAAATTCCCCACTGGGCGTCCTAAAAAGTGCCACCGACGTTGGAGAACGGTCGCTGATACGCCTGAGCGAAGCGCTTGACAATCTGGATATGGGAAGTGATAAGCAGCAAGTACAAAAGATTCTCGCAGCTTTAGGAAACAGTATCGAGTTAAACAAGACCGCCAGCCAACGAATTCATGGCATTGGCGAAAGTTTGAAACATTTTGCCGCGCTGGACGCTTCCACTTTCAAGGTAACGAATTTACACCATTCGCTTGATAGTGTGATCGACTTTTTCAAGCATGAATATGAAGAACGGATCAACATCCAGAAAAATTATGGTGAGATTCCGGAAATCGGTTGTTATGCCGGGGAAATTAATCAGGTATTCATGCACATTATCCTCAATGCCGCACAGGCAATTTCCGGGGAAGGGCGTATCGAAATTAGCACCCGAGCTGAGGAAAACGACGTGATCATCAGCGTCCGGGACAATGGCTGCGGCATCCCGGCCAATAAACTTTCCCAGTTATTTACCCCGGATTTTTCCAGCAAAGGCAGCAGAATCAAGGCTGTATTGGGACTTTGCACTTCCAGCCATATCGTTGAAAAACATTCGGGCAGAATTACTGTGGAAAGTAAAGTGGGAAAAGGAAGCACATTTAACATTATTTTGCCGGTGCGCGCGAAGATCACCCGGCAGAGCGCCTAAGGCAGGATATTGTGAGTCGTCTGCAAATTTGCAGGTTTGTGAATTTGCAGACTTTTACTGAGAATAAATGCTGAGGATTTCGCCGGCTCGCAAGGTATTACCGGTTTTACCGTTAGCGGTTCGCACCAATGCAGCAGTGCTGTTAAAACGGCGAACGATTGCCTCCATGCTATCTCCGACCTGAACCTGGTATTTATAAAAACGCATTCGTTTGCCGGAAACAATTTTTAACCGTTGCCCCACGCGCAGAAAATTTGAAACCAACCCATTCCAGCGTTTGATATCGCTGACTGTCACCCGAAACAATCCGGCGATTTCTCCCAGGGAATTGCCATTGGCAACCGCATACATAAATCGTTCCCCTTTATTAATCGCTTGCGAAACAACAATGTTTTCTTCGGAAATGTTATGATTCCCATTTGTGCCGCTGCTGCTAAAACTATCCTGGGATAAGCTGGCCATTTGAATTTGCACACCGCCATTATTGCTATTATTGCTTTCCCGTATCAGCAGTCGATCGCCGACTTTAATGCGATCACTGTTAAGGCGATTCCAGGACTTAATATCGCGCACCGACACGCCGTATTGAACAGCAATTGCGGAAAGGGATTCCCCGGAAGCCACCCGGTGCATTTTGCTCCCCGCCAGGTTGGCCTCGCTGGCATTGCGCGGTTTGCTTTCCGGCGGGTAGATAACCAGTCTTTTTCCAATCGATAATAAATTACGATCCAGATTATTCCAGCGTTTGATGTCAGCAATCTTTACCCGATAACGATCGGATATTACGGAAAGAGATTCCCCGGCTTTCACGGTATGATAGATGCGATTGCTATTCGTAGCACTTGCCGCCTGCCCGCTGAATGCCGGACGAACAATCAGACGATTACCAGCTATGATTCGATGATTCGGAAGATTATTCCAGCGCTTGATGTCCGCGATGCTCACCCGGTACTTTCCCGCGATGGAAGAGAGCGTTTCCCCGGATTGCACCAAATGATAGCTGTGATTCGCATTCCCCTGCTGATTGCTGGCAGTTGTGGTTTGTTGGCCTTGTTGGGGAGGATAGATAACCAGTTGATCGCCGGTGATAATCCGGTTACTGCGCAGATTATTCCACTTTTTGATCTCAGCAATCTTCACCCGGTATAACGGTATGATAAAAACCGCCATTCTTTAATGCAGCCGGGGCCGCCGCCACGTATTTTTGCTGCGGCTCGTAAATCACTAAACGCTTGCCTTCGCGAATGCGGTCGTTTCTTAATTTATTCCAAACTTTAATCGCACCAATACTAACACCATAGCGCTGGGAAATTACCGAAAGTGATTCCCCCCGCTTAATAGTGTGATAACGCTTCTTCCCGGTTTTAGCCAGTTGCTCTGCACTTAAGCGGCTAATTTTCTGCCGGTTTCGATTAGAACGGGCGATCGCTTCCTGGCGCTGACGCTCCAGTTTATTGAGGCGATCAACAATTGCTTTCGAAGCGGATTTCGGAACGAATAGCGGGTAATCAAGAATTTTCGCCGGTGTCACCGTTGCATTGGCGGGCAAATCGGGATTCAATACAATAATATCCCGTAAGCTGATCCCAACGCTACTGGCCAAAATTTTCAGGTTTACCTGATGCGGCACAATAATCATCCGGTAGCGGGATTTATCGGGAAAGGGCACATCGGCAAATCCGAATTTCTCAACATTGCCCGGCTTTGCCATCACGATGGAAGCGAATATCTGGGGGATATATTCCCGGGTTTCCCGTTTCAGAACGGTTGTTTTTTCTCGCAGGGACCAAAAATTGCGATCCCGGAAATCGTCCAGCTGACGGAGTGCCCGGCGGGTTTTCCCCGGCCCGGAATTATAGGAACTTAGCGCCATTGTAAAGCTGCCCAATTCCAGGAGCAGATCATGGAGATACTCCCGGCAGGCAATTGCGGACTTCACCGGGGAGAGCCGCTCATCGATCTGGCTGTTAACTTTCAAGCCGTATTCCCGCCCGGTGGAGCGGATAAATTGAAACATTCCCACGGCATTGGCCCGGCTGCGGGCCACTGGGTTAAAGCCCGACTCGATAAAGGCGAGATACATAATTTCTTCCGGAAAACCTTTCTCAATGAAGTACTTTCGCAGCGCCGGCACATACTTTCGGGAACGCTTCAAAGTGCGCTGGAAAAACTTCCGGTAATGTTCTTTATTCTGATAACGTCGAATATAGTATTCAATTTCCTTAACAAAATCATCCGGTAAGGTGAAGTCTTTCGGTTCACCCA
>JAUIFT010000493.1 GCA_030430345.1 Calditrichia bacterium
TGGTCGCGCCGTCGCTTTGAAGCCATGGATTGGCATGGACTGCAGACAGATGCAGCTGAGCGATTAGATCTTTACCGGGAGATCATCGGTGACATTGCGGCTGAAATCCAGGAGTTGCTTGCCGATCGTCAGGAAGACAAGTTGATTTGGGCCGGTTTAAAAGCCGTCTATTCCGGCTTGATCACCGGCAGAAATGACTGGGAATTGGCCGAAACTTTTTTCAACTCCGTCACCAGGCGTATCTTTACCACTGTCGGTGTAGATATTCAGATCGAGTTTGTCGATACCGACTTTGAGACGCCTCCCACCCAGGCCCGTCAACCAATATATCGCAGCTACCACAGCACCGGCGGTAATCTTCAACTGATCCGCGGCATCCTGAAGGATTACCATTTTAGCGCCCCCTACCCTAACCTCGAAAACGATGCCGTTACCGCAACCGCTATTATTGAATCTCACCTCCGGGAAATCGGCGCACTGAAAATTATCGATCGGGTCGAAGTGGTTGATGCCGTTTTTTACCGGGGGAAAAGTGCGCATATCGTTGGGCGAATCTTCAGTGGCACGCACACCTTTCCGCTTGTTTTGGTGTTGATGAATGAAGCAGCAGGCATCTTTCTCGACGCGGTGCTCCTCACAGAAAACGAAGCGAGCATTGTCTTTAGTTTCACCCGCGCCTCCTTCCATGTCGCTGCCGAACGTCCTTACGACCTCGTGCAGTTTTTGAAATCGGTAATGCCCCGAAAAAGGCTGGCTGAGCTGTATATCTCCATCGGCTACCATAAACATGGCAAGACAGAACTCTATCGCGACATCTTTCACCATCTTGCCCGCTCGGACGGACAATTTGTTGTCGCCCCGGGCAAAAAAGGGATGGTAATGATCGTTTTCACCCTGCCGGGATATGACGTTGTTTTTAAATTGATCCGCGATAAGTCGGCATATCCGAAAAAAATTAGCCGGCAAACCGTTCTCGATAAATATCAGTTGGTATTCTTGCACGACCGCGCCGGCCGTATGGTGGATGCCCAGGAATTCGAACATTTACAATTTGACAAAAGCCGGTTTTCGGATGAGCTGCTGGAAGAACTAAAAGCAGAAGCAACAAAAACGGTTGAGATCGACGGAGATAATGTCATTATCAAACACGCTTATATTGAGCGGCGCGTCATTCCATTGGATATTTACGCAGCGCAGGCGGAGTTGGATGCTGCGAAGGCTGCTATCGTTGATTATGGCAATGCGATTAAGGATCTCGCCGCCAGTAATATTTTTACGGGAGATATGCTCTTGAAAAACTTTGGTGTTACTCGCCATGGCCGTGTCGTTTTCTATGACTATGACGAACTATGCATGATAACTGAGTGTAATTTTCGCAATCCGCCCAAGGCGCCCAGTCTCGATGAGGAACTTTCTTCGGAACCCTGGTTTTCCATCGCGGAAAACGATATCTTCCCTACCGAGTTTCGCCATTTTCTGGGGCTGGGAGGAGTGTTATTGCAAACCTTCTACCAGTATCATGAGGACCTGTTTACTGTAGATTTTTGGAAGCGCCTGCAAGAACGGATTGAGTCAGGAGAGATTATCCACATTTTCCCCTACCCGCTCAAGAAACGATTACAGCAGCAGCAGCCCGAGTAAAAGGAGAGAGTGCCTTAACCCACAGGACAGTTTATATTTTATTAAGCAATGAGGACGAATGATGCGAATATTACTAATCGGGCTTTTTATCTTTTTAGCAGGGTGCTGCAAACCAGAAGTCGAGTCCAGGAGTGAACTATCCCAGACAATAACTGAGATTAACTTCAATGGGTGCAAACAGGCATATAGCGTCGATGGCTCCGTGGGTGGAGAACATACCGATCTATACGTTATCTCGGCGAATGCCGGTGAAAAATATCTTATCACTGTGCGGCCGGCGGAAAACAACTTGCAATTTTATATTTCCGGGGACGGCACCTCTAGCATGGACACAAAAACGGATGACAAGGGTACCATCAGTAAATGCGAATTTACGGTTAAAGAAGGCGCATCCGGAAGCAGCGTTGTTGAAATCAGTGTTAACGCACATCCGTATGATGATTACGCCCTGTCGATTCAGCTGCAGTAGCAGCGCAGTATTTTTGCCGCGACAGCGATTGATCTCACTCATTTATCGATGACATCGATCCTGCCGATTTCTGACAATGCACCGTCATCGGCAACAAATGGGCGCAGCATAAAACCGTAGCGATAAAATTTAGCGGGCAATGTATACTGCGGATGGGTTTTTGCGCCCCAGCTGGTGTCTCCCCCAACCCCCATTTGTTTAAAATCGATATTCCACCAGATTACGTCGCGCGGTTTCACATCAATGCTGTGCCGGTTGGTTCTGGGCACATATTCGATATCCTGCGGCAAATACTGATGAACGCTGCCGCTTAGCAAAGGCATTCCTACCGCCATCAGTCCTGATCCCGCTTTATTGGAAAGCGCCATCCAGCGCACATCAGTCTTGTTCCCATTTTCCTGGGGACGCACGTAGGGAAAATGCTGTTCCCAAACAGAACCGGAATATAGACCAACAGCGGCGCTGGTTTTTCGATCCCAATAACTTTCATGGGGTCCGCATCCATACCAGGTAAACGTATCATATTCCGGGGGCAGAAACATCATCATGCCGAATCTGGGTAATTCCGGCAAACTGTCATTGCCGGGATAAAAATCGTTATCCACTCTAATCCAGCCGTTTCCATAAATAGTGTATTTTGTGGAAAGCCGGGAATCGCCAGCCTCCAGTTTTGAGTTAACCTTTACCGCCAGGGAATAGCGGGTCAGCTGCTTATAGGAGAAGGTTTCTACCTGCTGCCCATCGGCGACATTTTTCCAGATAGCCGCTCTTTTCTGAAGGCCATTCCCCAGGTCGTTGTCAATTGGCGCCCGCCAGAAATTTGGCCGTAATCCGCTTTGCACCAGGGTGTCCCCTTTGTAGATAAATTCCTTGATACGGCCGATATTTTTATCAAACAGCACCTTAAATGTTCGATTGCTCACCTCCAGAAAACTACCAAGGTTTTTCGCAGCGATTGGCGGAACGCTTTCGAGATTTAACAACTTTGCCCGGCCAGCAACATCCAGGGGATATTGATCCCAACCGATGGGATGATTTGCCGGCACCATCAAACGTTCATTACGAGTATGGATTTCAAAGCGGATAAAATATTCGACGCCGGGCTCAGGTGTAATTTCCGGTAAAGTTAGCGGCAACAGCGCTTTACTGCGAGCTGGCACATCAACTTCAGGGACATCCCCCTGATGAATCGTCTCTCCATCTGCGAGTATTGACCATTTCAAATCGTAATTTTCCAGCGAGGTGAAATCTAACTTATTCTGAACTTCATACTTCCCCTCCCCCGCCTGGAGCACTTTTATCGGCTGATAGACTTTCTTCACTTCATACAGATGTGGATTTGGGGTTCGGTCTGCCCGCACTAAACCATTCATACAAAAATTAGAATCATGCGCCACCGTTTCCGGCCCGAAATCTCCACCATAGGCC
>JAUIFT010000494.1 GCA_030430345.1 Calditrichia bacterium
TACCATTCGGGTTGGCAAAACGAGCATCGGCGACTGGGCCATTAAGCAATCCGGATACACCGGTGCCCGCAAACACAGACATCTCGCCAGCCAGTGATACACGATAAATACGATGGACGCCAATACCGGTCGCGTAAATGTAACCACCGGAATACTCAATGAAGCCGATTGAGCCAAACGAAGTACCGGGAACATCGGCGATTTCGGTCAGCTGATTGCCGGGGTCCACTCGTAAAATTTTTCCATCATTAAAATTGCCTATGTAAAGATTATCATCGTCATCATAAGCGATACCTACCGGGCCATTTAATGGCGCGCCAGAGAGAAAAGGCGTAACAACCCCATCCGGGGATAATTTTACCACTCGATTTGGGCCATACTGGGTGACCAGCAGGGTGTCGCTGAAGCGGGCGAAATGCAGTCCGCTGGGAGAATCGATTGGATCACCAAACTGCGTTTTAACACTATCCGTCGTCACTTTGTAAATACGATCGCCGATATTGTCCGCCACATATAAAATTCCCTGTGTGTCAAAAGCCAGTCCGTTCGGGGTATTAAATCCGCCCATGTAGACGCTTCTTTCACCGGATGGTGTTACCTTAAAAACTGCCGAACCATCATAGTTGGAACCATATAAATTCCCTTCCGCATCTAAGATCAGATCATCATCAATGTTGATATTCGGTCCAACAAAAGTAGAGACTGTCTGGGCTGGTAAGTAAGCCGTCAGCAACAGGCTAATGATAAAAATAAAGATTGGAAACAATGCTTTCATGGAATTACCTCCATAATGAATATGAGATTTCTTTTTGTTCCAAATATGGGGTATTTTTTGCAGAAATCGTTCTTCCCGATGGAGGAGGACGGGTTTTTAAATATGCAAATGGGCAAATGAACAGTTTTACGATTTTGTCCATTTGCATATTTACACATTTACTACCCGGCCCGCTGGGTTAACTCAGCCTGTTTCTTAAGGTAGGAAGAAGGCGTCAACCCGGTGCACTTCTTAAACATTCTGTTGAAAGACGTTTTGCTGTTAAATCCGGCGTCTAATGCGATGCCCAAAATCGTATAATCTTTATAAATGGGATTGAGCATTCTTTGCTGCACTTCTTTAATGCGGTAGACATTGACAAATTCGTAGAAACTTTGCTGCATTTCCTGGTTGAGGACTTGTGAAAGATGATAAGTCGATAAACCAAGCATCCCGGCGAGGTCCGGCAGCTTCAACTCACTGTTCAGGTATGGTTTTTCCTTATCCATCAATCTTAGCAGGCGGGCAAGATGTTTTTGGGCGTCGGCAGGGGAGAGGGCGGAATTTTGATATTTCTTTTTAAATGGGGCGATGCTTAACACTTGTGCTTCTCGCGGTTTTGTGCTCATCACCGGCGTGGTTTCTTCCGGAAAGAGCTTCTGGGGATCGCGGACGGCGGTAAAGGCAACGATGAGTACGAATAAAGTCATGATCATCATTGTTAAGCGGGAGAGGCTTTCTGCATCGTTGCCCTGGGAAAGTAGCAAGTAGCCCATGACAGAATCAAAAACAAGATAGGCGGTAAAAGCGATTAAGAGAGTGCGTACCCAACTGAGATGAGCGATTTCAAAAATCCGCGATGCCTCCTTTTTTTGGGCGATCGAACGGGTTAACCCGCGAACGCTGATGAAAAAATAACCGAGCAATAAAATGGAAAGGAATAAATAACTCCATTGATAGCTGGGCGGGCCGTTCGGCATTTCAAATAATGCCACTTTGCGGGAGGCCGGGAGGAGATAGAATCTGCTCATTTGCTGTATAATGTATACGAACGGGAGTAGATGAAGCGTGTGCCACCAGGAGAAACGAAATTCGTGATTTCCCAATAAACGGGTGTAAATGTAAACCAACCCGCCAAGCATATACCAGAAAACGAAGCCGGTACCGATAACGTGGGGAAACTGGCGGTGCAGCCCGGAAAGCATAATGACTTCCGCAGTGAGAAAATAGGCGACGAGAAAAACCAGCAGGGCCAGCCAGCGGTTCGCGCGGATATTGCCCTGCTTTTGAAAAGCGAGTAAACCGGCAAAAAAATACCCCTGAAGCGCGCCAAAGCCCATTAACAACAGGCTCCAGTCATTTTTGATCGTTATCATCTCGTCCATAACACAGTATAACGATTCAGAAGCAAAAATGTTATTCCCTAAACGGGGCATTTGTGGGACGTAAGCAAATGTTCCCGGGAAAAATTTAAGCAGACGCCCTGGGAATCGGTCAACGGTTATCTAATTAATACCATTTTCCGGCTATGCACATAATCGCCGGCCTGCAGGCGATAGAAATAAATGCCGGAGCTGACCCGTTCCCCGCCGTCGTTTTTTCCATCCCAGGCCATTTTGTATTCGTCGGCAGATAAATAATGATTCACCAGCGTTTTCACCCGCTGCCCCAGCACATTAAAGATGGTGAGCCTGGCATCCACAGCTTTCGGCAGGGTAAACCGGATCTGCGTGCTGGGGTTGAACGGATTGGGATAATTGGGGAACAGGGCAAAACTGAGCGGCGCATTCCTCTCGTTTTTAACGCCCAATGCATCGAGCGGATTAAAAGTGTAGATATTACCAGTTGTCATCCCTTTTTGAAAATAGAAAAAAAGATCAAAATTATCCTGGAAGAATGAATAGCCATCCCGCAATTTTGACCATATTCCCCAGACCACATCGGCGGTCGGGCCAAAATTGTCGTCATCATAGCCGCCGCCGTTTAGCGAGTCATAATCGCTATGCATAATAAAAAGATACTCCCTGCCCCCGTCAACTTCGTCAGTAGGGTTCCAGATTTTATCAGCGGGTTTTATGTCGTTATCTTCCGCGTAAACGATATTTATCCGGCGGGGATTCTCCGGATCGGAAATGTCATACGCTTCTCCGTAGAATATGCCCAGACCATCATAGGCGTAGCCCATATCCCGGCGATAGACGGCACAATTGGTAACTTTAGTAGAATCGAAAACGATTTTTACACTATGATGTTCGCCTTCCATTAATCCGGTGCCGAAGAAATTTCTCGCCAGGTCCGCACCACCGAAAAATATCGGGGCGCCCCAATTTACACCGGTTAGCCAACGCTCTCCGTTTGCTGAATCCCAGTCGAGCAGATCGTAGGGCAGGGTGCTGCCGCGGGTAACGAAGAAACCATCGGCGGGTAAGCTATTATGCCCGTATTCGTCGGGATAAGGCTGATCGCTGAAAATGATGTTGCCGCTGCTCAGGTCTTTCAGTTGATAACGCGGCGGGCTGGTTTGGCTGGAATCATTAAAATTGATTTCATAAACATCCCCGGTAAGCGCGGCGGGATCAAAAATGCGAAAGCCGAGCGCGCCGTCAGATATACCACTCACCTGCTCCATCAGGAAATCAGTGGATTGATACTCGAGCGGGGCAACCCAGATGGATGCGGTATCCTGCCAGAAATTGTAATCGTCATCGATCATTTGGATCAGGAAGGAAAGGTAAGCATTCCCCGGATGGGTCTCGAGAATATCAAATTGAAAATAAGGC
>JAUIFT010000495.1 GCA_030430345.1 Calditrichia bacterium
TTATTGAAAATGATGCGCCGTTTAGGTATTCGCCGCAACGAATAGTGCGGGTCAATCATCGGATAATATGGTAGCATAACTCATTAAATTGACTTATATTTACCGAAATGTTTGACCCATTGCCGGGAATTTGTCTGAAAAACAATCCCTGGCAAATCGATTTCTAGACAAATTAAGATCTCGAAGATTAAAAATTCTCTTTCAGACCGCCTGTTTAGTCCGGCGCTGAAGCGGTTTGAAAAATATTTGTATTTTCCGTAAAAGTCTGCGTTTACTCACATTCGAAAACCCTTAAAGGCTTACATTATGGGCAATAATAGAAGTCTGACAAATAATGGTCTGGAAGATATGGCGCTGGTCGCATTTATTGGAGAAACGTCCTCGGAGTTAGCCGGACGAATCGGGGAGAGTCTCAAAGCCGCAGGCATGAAGATTCATGTTTTCAGCAGCATGGACGATTTAGTCGAAAATACCGAGAAAACCCTTCCCGATATCTTATTGCTCAATCCCAAACTTGTCACAAATGGCGTTGCCGCCAAAGTTCTTTACCCGAAAACCCCCACAATGATCTACAGCTCGCAGATGGATGCTGACCAACGGTTGGATTTTTACAGCCAGGGGGTAAAGCGTGTGATTGTTGAGCCGGAAGATCTCGCCGAGAGAGTCGCTTCCGCTGCTGGAATGATGATTTATCGCCGGAACGATATGCGGATGGCACGGCTGCAATCGTTGACGCATGGCACCGTGAAAGCCTTTTCGCTGCAAGAGGTGCTGCAAAATGCCTTGCTGGAAGAGAAAAATCTTATTCTGAAAATTAAAAACGATGACTGGGATGCCAAGCTTCGCCTCTTCCAGGGACATATCGTAAACGCCTATACCGCGAACCTCAGTAATGAAGCCGCGGTCCTGAAAACGCTGCAATTGTCCAAGGGATCTTTTGTGATTCGTGGTTATCAAAAGCTGGAAGAGTTCTCTCCAATGTCGGCCTCTACCCTGGCGATACTGGCCGAAACAAAATTCGAAAAAAAATATACCCGGCATTTTCTGGAACTGCGTTGTAACGGTGTGGACAATCCGGAATTCGAAACGGTCGCAGCCGGTCTGGAAGGCGCACTTTCCGACGAGCAGAATAAAATTATGCTACAGCTGATTGAGCGCTACCGGAACTTTCAGGATATTCTCCTCCATAGTCCCTATGCGATTTTGAAATCGTTGCGGGTATTGGATCGCTTGTCCGAAATGGGTGCGATTGCTCCGGCTGGCGAACAGCCCGCCCCACCCCGGGAAAGTTTTCGGGAAAGCTTTAGCGAAAGTGATATTGAATTTCTCCGATCACTTTTTCCGGAGAATGCGAAGGTCGGTAGTCTGGCTGTGCTGGGCGCACCGACCTCCGGCCGTAGCGAACTGATTCGCGCCGTTGCCGGTTTTCAACAGTCCACGGTTAAAACAGTCAAGTCCGTTGATTTTGCCCGGATTCCCATTCGAAAAGATACGATTTTAACCCTCTTTGGTGTTTCTATCGAAGAGGCCTTTCTGCCAATTCTGGAGAAAATATCCGAAAGCCTGATCGGCTGTATTTTTCTGATCGACTGCAGCAACCCCGGAACGTTTGAATTTATTAATTACCTCGCCAGCCGGATTATCCAAATCTATGAAGTGCCTTTTGCCGTTGGTTTGACCAATACCGGCGATGATGTGGAAGCAGCATTGAAAATGTACCGGCAGCATTTTACCCTCCCGGGAGATATTCCGGTGATTCCGGTGCAGGCAGATAAATTTTCCGACGCGAAGGCGCTGCTCTACCAGTTGAAACATGAAGATGATGAATTAGAAGAAGATAGCGAGGAAGTTTAATGCGCGATCTGTTAATCTATTTGTTGGATACCGAATATGCCGAGCATATTCGCTACCTCTTTTCCGGCGAATCCTATAAAATTACCATTATCGAAAACCTTGAGGATGTGGTAGAAGCCTGCCAGCAGGAATTATTTGACCTGGCAATGGTTTGGCCGGCGAGTGTGGAGAAAATGGTAAATTTCCTGACCCTGATGGAAACCAGCTTGTTTAATTATGTGCCGGTAATCGCAGTGACGCCGGAAAATGAGCCTTTGGCCCCCTACTATAAACTGCAGTTAGTCGAATTGATGAAGCTGCCGGTAGAGAAAGTAGAATTTCTGAATATTCTCGACAGCGTACTGGCAGACGTCGAAACCGAATCGACGATCGTCGAAGGAATGAACTGGCAGGGAAGTCTGGAAGAATATAATCTGATCGACCTGATTCAAATGGTCGAAACTGGCGGACGGGATGCGGAACTGACTATCACGGAAAATGATATCAGCGCCTCGGTCTTTTTTCATCAGGGGCAATTGATCAGCGCCCGCCTGGATTCGCTGCAAGGATTGGATGCCCTCAAAAAACTGGTTTTTTGGCCGCGGGGACATTTTCAAACCAAACTAACGGAATTAGGGACTACTAAAGATGAAATTGGTACCAGCAATGCCGATATTCTGATGGTGCTTATGGAATCCCTGGTAAAACAGGAACAACTCTACGAGGGATTGCCGGAGCCATTCGACGAAATTCTGCGGAATCCGCTGGAAACCGTTGAGGAAATGACCCCACTGCAGCATCGGATTTCCGAGTGCTGTAAACGTCCGTTAACAGTCTGGGAATTATTGATGACCTTAACGGATAGTAATGAAGACATCATGCTTGAACTTAAAATAATGATGCAAATGGAATTGATCGGCTACCGCTCGGAAGTCGAGAAATTGGTGCGCGAACATGAAGAACAATCTGGCATCGGAAAATTCTTTTCATCTATTTCTTCCATGTTTAAAAAGAAAGATGCAGTGGAAGAAGGCTACTATTTTTATGATGAGATGAATGGTGAATATCTTACTCCGAAATTAGAGGTGAATCCGCTAAAATTGCATCGCCGCGAATTAGAGAAAATCACAAAAAAACTTGAAGAACTTGCGGAATGAAAATCGTAGAAACAGCAGTTTGGACGCATAATCAGAACCTTTTTGAAGAATTAAGCCAACGCCTGCCATTGGACAAAACTTCCGTGATGAATATTGATGTTCATCGCTTTGAAATCGATGATGAGTTGGTTGTGCTGATGTATGAATTTCAGAACGGGGTCAAATATCCTCCGGAATTGCTTGACCACCTGGAACATCATTTGGTTTGCTGATTGTAACCGAAAGCAAGGACGCGCTGGCGATTGCCGAAACCCCGGAAGATGTGGATAAGCTAGCGGAAAAACTGGTTGATAAACCGACAGTAATGGCTGTGAAGCTTGCACCGGGAAAAATAGCGGCGATGAATGGTGCTATTAGTGAAGATGGCTTTTACCTGTCTCCGCGGGGCCGTATTGCATTCTGGCATCCGGAAGCCGGGGATTCCACCCTGAAAGTGTGGGAAATGATCTGGAAATCGCTGCAGGTATCCTGATCCGGTTTTACGGAGAAGCATTCCCCCTTGCCCTTCTTAATTATTCTTTTAATAATCGTTGATAAATTTTA
>JAUIFT010000496.1 GCA_030430345.1 Calditrichia bacterium
CATAACAGAATTACCCTGGAGCATTGGATCACTTCCACTGAGGACTTCTTGTGGAATAAAACAGCATGAAATATTCTACCACTAATACAACTTACCGCAAAATGGCAAAAACCAATTGCGACAAATCATGAAATGGCATTCATGAAGAATATTTCAAGGAACTCCGGAAAGAATAAATGTTTGGTTAAAACGCTGAATATATGCTAAGAAATTTGCCATAGCAAGTGCTTAAGCGTGTGATCGGAATTGTTTTAATTAATGCACACTTTTTCGGAGGGAAATTGCCCGCATTTTGGTATATTTAGAAATAGAATCTTTGCATACTTATCATGGTTGCTTCTATACTAATTCTCTTTCATCTTTAAGTATCAATTTCCAACTGAATTGGCCACAATGCGGAACTGCCTACACTTACATATCGGAATATTTTTTAGCCTGCTCATAAGCGTTAATCTGTCTTTGATCGCGCAGGAAACAGATGTCCCAACAGCAGCGGAACTGCCGGACTCGACGGCCATCAATGTCGCGGACTCTTTGCACTATACCCTTGATGAAGTGGTCATAACCGGCACTCGCAGCTATAAGAAATTAATCGATATTCCCTATGCCGTGCAACGGATCGACAACCGCAGCTATCGCTTTAACCGCACCATTGGCGTGAATCACGTGATGGGAGCGATTCCCGGATTATTCCTGCAATCCCGCTATGGCAATCACGATGTTCGTATTTCCATCCGGGGATTTGGCAGCCGCTCCAATAGCGGCATCCGTGGCGTGCGTATATTGCTGGATGGGATTCCTGAATCGGAACCGGATGGGCAGACCCGAATCGAGGCGATTGACTTTAATTCCATCGGTACTATCGAAATTGTGAAGGGGAACGCCTCATCGTTATATACCAATGCACCCGGCGGGGTGATCAATTTTATCAACGATATTACTTTCCCGAAGAGCTTCGTCGTCAACTTTAATGAATTTGGTTCCTACAATCTGCGCCGTAATGGATTTAAGGCGGGAATTCGCAACAAAGATTACACATTTTTACTGAGCTACGGATACCATAATTACCGTGGATATCGTGACCATGGGGAAGATTACTGGCACATTGTTAACACCGTTTTGGAGGCAAAACCAAATCCAAATAGTCAACTGCAAGTGTTAGGGTATTTTGTCGATGGACGCATCCGTCTGCCCGGATCGTTGACGCGGGAGCAGTTCGAAACCGATCCGTTTCAGGCCAATGCCCGCGATGCGGATCGGGACAGTAAGCGGCTTTCCAAGAAAGGGCGGGTTGGTCTTCGTTTTAATTCTGCCTGGGGAAGTAATCGGGAAAATGAAATCGAGTTAACAAGCTATGGTACTATTAAATATTTTGAAAGGGCTTCCGGAAGTTTTCGGGTGATTAACCGCTTCGGCCTGGGGGCGACCGCCCGCTATATCCGCAAATATTCCCTCGGTAACCGCCGGAACGAACTGTCCCTCGGCGCCGACTGGCAGTTTCAGGATGGTCCGATTGAATTCTACCAGAATATTGCCGGCCAGCGCGGAGATGATCTCGATCAGTTACAAAACAAAAGCATCGGGAATGTTGGTGTCTATTTTCAGCATACTTTCAATGTTTTGCCAAACAAAATGGATTTCCTTTTTACTGGCCGATATGATAAAGTAAATCACGATCTGGATGATCAGCTTTTTGCGGTGCGCAATGCCAGTCGCCGCTTTGAGGCATTTACACCGAAAATTGCGCTGAACTACAAATTAAATCCGCATGTGGCACTTTACGGATCGGCCGGGCGGAGTTTTGAAAGTCCGGCAGCGAATGAACTGGACAACTTCCCGACCAGTTCCGATCCGTTCGTGCTACTAAACCCGGATCTGAAGCCGCAAAAATCCACTCACTATGAACTTGGGCTTAAAGGGAATCTGCTCTATCGCGGCACGACTTTCTTCAATAATATCTATTTTGAAGTCACCGCTTTTCATAACAGCATTCAGGATGAGATTGTGCCGTTTGAACTGTTCGGCGAGGTCTTTTTCCGCAATTCGGCGAAAACCCGGCGCAACGGCATCGAAGTTGGGGCAAATATCGAATTGCTGCCAGGCGTCCGCTGGGAAACCGCCTATACCGGCTCGGATTTTAATTACGATAATTATACCACGCTTACCGGGGAATTCAATAACCAGGGAGCGCCGGTCGAAGCGGATTTCTCCGGCAATCGCGTGCCCAGTGTGCCGGATCATCATCTCTTTAGCAGTCTCTCTTATGAACATCAGTTTAACCGCCAGCTGACCGGATTTGGAAAAATCGCTTACCGGGCAGTCAGCGCAATATTTGTGGATGATGCCAATTCCGATCAGGCGGACAGCTACCGGCTATTGGATGTTACCAGCGGTATCGATATTAAACTCGGTGAATTCAACCTGCTTCTGGCTGCCGGTGTGAATAATCTGTTCGATCGCACCCATGCCGCTTTTGTAAATATCAATTCTCTACGTGGCGAGTTCTTTGAACTGGGAGAGCCGCGAAATTATTATGCAAGTATTCGCCTGGGGTATACATTTGACTAATCTCTACAAAACGCTTCTAATGATTTTACTATCAATCGCAACTCTTAACGCGGAAGTGCTGAAAAAGGAAACAGCGACCGTTCAGGCTGGCCCCAATTTCCGGATCTTCCCCAGCAACGTTACCCAGACCGAAACTTTTATTACTCGCCATCCGCTAAATCAGCAGATTCTATTTGTTTCCGCCAACACGCTTAATCTCTCCAACGGCTTTATCAGTGAAGGGATCTACCTTTCTACAAATGGCGGCACAGACTGGTTCGGCAGTGATGTCTGTAGTGGGGAGCCGGTCGCATTCCACCGCGGAGATCCCGGAATAGCCATTGATGATGAAGGCCGCCTGATACTGATTCGCCTGGGATTCTCGCCCGGGCTATATTCCCATTTTTCTACTGACAACGGCGCTACCTGGTCCCTGCAACAAACGGTGGTAGAGAATGATCAGGACCGGGCAACGCTGGTGGCAGACCCCAATCCGGACAGCGATTATTTTGGCCGCGCTTATGCCTTTTGGGTGCGTTTTGCCCAGCCATTTCCGGTATTCTTCGCCTATACAGATGATGGTGCTACGACCTGGAGTGTTCCCCAACAGATTAATAATCCGCAGCAACGCTCCCTCGGCGGGGAAACTGCTGTCGGACCGGATGGCAGTGTGCATGTTACCTGGGCGGGGGTTATCAGCACCTCGCCATTTACCGAAGACTTCGCCGGATATGCCCGCTCCACTGATGGCGGTGCGAATTGGAGTGTGCAGGAGAATGCCTTTGATACCAACGGCATCGCCGGCATCTTCAGCGAAAAAGGCGGGATTCGGGTAAACGGTCTGCCGCGTATCGAAGTGGATAAAAGTGATGGTCCCCGCCAGGGGTGGGTCTACATCGTAACCACTGAAACGGGACTGGCGCCGGCGGGAAACGATCCCGATATCATCCTGCATCGTTCCACGGATGGGGGGAATAGCTGGTCCA
>JAUIFT010000497.1 GCA_030430345.1 Calditrichia bacterium
CGCATTGAAAGAAGCATCGATAGATATGCCACAGGAGGAATAGACAGATGTTTATCCGAAGCGCAAGAAAAGATATTCACCATTAAATAATCTAATATTTAATATTTTAGCGCAGATAGGGCAGCAATGACCAAGAACGATGAGCGAGACGAACGTAATTTCGATAAGGAGCGATCGAAATTGTCCGGGAAAGCGGCGGTTCTGGCTCAGGCGAAGTCGACACTAAGCGCAGACAGAATCGCGCTGATCCGTCGTCGCATCGCTGAAAAATACTACGATCAGGAAGACGTTTTGGAGGAAGTCGCTACAAGGATGAGCGGCGAAAAAGAACTGCATATTTTCATGGAAAATATTTCTTATCGAAGCAATTTGTAATTCGGACCGAAAAGGTCGAAAATGTTCACAACTTAATAGTTAATCGTAATTACGGCAATTGACTAACTGCCGGCAGACTGTTCTTTGATTTCCTGTTTTTTCTGTTTGGCATGTTTGTCAGATTGTTATTTAGGCGAAGGGTAATGTGCGAATTTTGCTTAGCTGCAGAAATGAAAAAAAATCCACCGCAGCTCGTATGAAAGTAGCTGAAAAGGCGGTATTATGCGGTTTTATCAATCTTTTCGCTTGACATTATACCGAATATTATAGATATTCATGCGCCTACTAATTAATTACCTAATACTAACAGGAGGTTTAACATGAACCGTAAGGAATTAGTTGATGCAATCGCAGACAAAACAGGTGCAACCAAAAAAGACGTAGACGATATTCTTTCTGGCTTTATTGATGCCGTCAAGGACGAACTGAAGAGCGGTGGTTCCGTAAGCTTGGTTGGATTCGGCACTTTCAAGGTTAATGCGCGCGCTGCAAGAGAGGGACGTAATCCGCAGACCGGCGAATCCATTAAAATTGCTGCACGTAAAGTACCTGCTTTCAAAGCTGGCAAAGACTTGAAGGATTCGGTTAACTAATTAACTAATCCGGTTTTTATTTTTGGGCTGGTCCGATATCTTATCGGACCAGCTTTTTTTTGCCCATTCACACTTTTTCTCTCCCACTCTATCTCCTATTTCAAAAATTTCGTTCTTAGACAAATTTTGTGAAAATGTATTCACTGGCAACATTTAACATAAAAAATTCTGCAACCCCTTCAGGGTTTGTAAAAAAGTTATCTCAACCGGGGGCTCACGTATGCCCCCCGGTTGAGATATGCAACGCCTTCGGCGTATTTTTACCGCAAAGCGGTTACAGGTTTTAACCCTGGGCTGATGGTCTTTCCAGCCCAGAGTTAAAACCCCCGAAAGCGTTTTACCCTGAAAGGGTTACACTTAAGGTTTTACTAATAATACTTGATCACAAAATATGTCAGCGAACCCAAAAATTTCCCCCCAATAAACATTTAAAATGGCTGTACTGCATTTTTGATCACTTCTCATTTTTAAACCTGCAGTAATTTATCATCCACGATAAACTGGATGATAACATTGTTGGCCTGTTTATGGTATTCACCGCACGGATTTTGAGAAAAAAATTAAAAAGACAACTTCATATTAATAATGAAGTATCTGGAAATATGTATTTTAAGGAGTTGAAGACAACTATTG
The DNA here is from genome assembly GCA_030430345.1 of Calditrichia bacterium. The sequence goes on from JAUIFT010000497.1 coordinate 1,602, forward strand.
GTCTGAGTGAGTGTTATGCAAAATCTGGAAAGTTTAGTAGAAAGTTTTCTGAATGACCTGGTGAATACCAATGGCAAACTGGTTGCCGAGGGAGACGCTTCCCGAAAAAGCCTTGATGCAAAGCTGCTGGAATTTCGTATGCTGCTATCGATGCTAAGCGCGGAAGCTAAATATCTGCAAAATAAGTTCGATAATGATCCGGCCCTGAATTCCAATGATAATGGTATTCGCCTTAAAACCCTGATCGTCTACAGTAAAGCGACGCTGAAGCTGCTGAAAGATCATGTTATCCACCCGCGCAGTATGCTGATTCCCGCCCCGGATTTTTCCCGGCTGACAGAGTCATTTCCCGGCTTAAATGCCAGTATTACCAATCGCTGGAAAGAAGCACAAATCTGCCAGCAAAACGGCGCCTATCTATCCACGATCATTATGATTGGCAGTATTCTGGAAGGATTGCTGCTGGCCCGGACAACACTTTCCACGGCGGATGCCCTGCGGACCAAATTGGCTCCGGACGGTAAAGATGGCCAGAAAAAGCCTTTGCAGGAGTGGACGTTATACGAGTTGATCGGCGTGGCAATTGAAATTGGCTGGCTGCGCATGGATTATCGGGACTTCGAAAATGCCTTGTTGAAATTCCATTTCCTCATCCATCCCTGGGGAGAGGTTTCCGCTCGTTTGGATGTTACGCAGGAAACGTGCAATATCTGCTGGAAGATTCTCGACAAAAGCATCGATCATCTCCTAAAATCAATCTAACTGATTTAATTCTCCCGAACGCAGTGCCCGGAAAACCGGTACATCATCCCCCGGGAATCTCCTCCTCCCATTGAAGCGCTGCAGAAATCGTTTCCAAAAGGAAAGACGCTTCGGATGGTATTTTTCCTGAATCAAATCATCAATTCGCCCGATCGATAACAGGCCGGCGGTGTATCCTTCCGTATACATCGCAAACTGCTGCCCTTCATCGTCTGGCGGAATCGCAGTGAGGTTGGGAACGATGAGGATATCCGTATCCTTGAGCGTAGCGAGCGTGCTGGTATCGATGGCAATCTCATAAGCGTTTAGCAAAATATTAACAATTCCCTTCGGTTCGCGGTATTGGCGCAGCATACTCAGGCAAATACTAATGATCACATCCGCGCCCATCTCCTTTAGGGGAGACACCGGTACATTTTCTACTAAAAATCCATCTACCAGGGTTAGCCCCTCGAATTTAATCGGTGTAAACACCCCGGGAATACAAGTGCTGGCCATAATTGCCCGGGCGAGATTGCCTTTGCGAATGGTAATTTTTTCTCCGGTCGCAATGTCCGTAGCGATAATCGCCAATGGAATTGGTGAATCTTCTATATGCACGTTACCGAGGTGCTTTTCGACGATATCTCCGATAATTCGATTGGAAAGTAAGCCGTTCTTCGGGATGGTAAGGCTGGCGATGCTTAACCAGCTCATCTCTTCCGCCTGGCGGCGTATGGTGTCGATGGGAATACCAAATGCATAAAATGCCCCGACCAGTGCGCCGATGCTGGTGCCGGAAATATAGTCAATGCGAATGTTGCTTTCGATTAATGCTTTCAGGGCACCAATATGGGCAATACCGCGAGTGGCGCCTCCGCTCAATGCCAGTCCGATACGGCAATGATCCGGGATGGTCAAAATCGGCGTCGCTTGTTGTTCAGTATGATCTGCCATTTTTCTACACAAGTTATCTAATTTAATTGGAGGGAGTTAATTCAATAAAAATCTCATCCGACTGAACAACAGTCGCAAAACCTTTTAATCTGGCCCCCTTCTCGCTCAGGCAGCGGCGGGTTTTTAGGTCGAACTGCCAACCGTGCCAAATGCACGTAAGCACATCTTTTTGCAGAAAGCCATCATCCAGGCGCGCCCCGGCATGCGGGCAGCGATTTATGATGGCATGATA
>JAUIFT010000498.1 GCA_030430345.1 Calditrichia bacterium
GGTGCTCTGCATGTTCATTTCTTTCTCAATCGGATCATCTTTTGGTACTTACGCCGTGATGTATCCGTTGGCGCTACCGTTAGCTTTTGCGTTGAGTCCTGACCCGTTTTACTTCACACTAAACTTTTCTGCGATTCTGGGAGGTGCTATCTTTGGCGATCAATGCTCACCGATCTCGGACACGACGATACTCTCCGCGATGGCTTGCGGCGCGGATCTCATGGACCATGTATTGACGCAGCTCCCAATGGCGCTCGGCGCCGCGGGGATATCGGCGGTATTGTATACGATTTTATCTTATTGGGCATTGATGTAACTGCCGAGTTTAGATAATAGTGAAAAAATTACTGTAGCGATCCTCGTTGGGCAAAAGCTGCTGCCGGGATAAGTATTGGAATTTAGGGAAGACCAATCGGTATCTGCGATCGGGATAGTATTCAGGATCTGCGACCCATTTCAGTAAGTATTCTTTCTTAATGATGTGAACGCCCTTATCGTTAGCAGGAATTTTCGCCCGGTAAGCATTCCGGCAAAAAGGGCCGAGCTGTTGTTTATCCAGCAAGAAATCCCCCTGATAAATTTCCAGGTAAATGCCATTGCAAGGCATCCATTCCACTACTTCCGTTGAATGATTCGCAATCTCAACATCAATGGTGAAATCTTTCGCATAATCATAGGATTCCCGGGACGTTTTCAATGTTACTCCCGATGCCACAATAATTGTATTCTCTGATGATTTTAGCTGGGTATAATTCCCGCAGCCAGACAAATAGATAATACTGAATAGAAAGGTGATATGTAAGAGGGTTGGCTTCATTCTCATACTCCCGAAATGGTTATGAGTATTTACACATCGGAAAAGAAAGAATTGTTTCCTGCTGCAAAAAAAAATCCCGGCACGAATAAATATCGCCCGGGATTTTACCATCTTCAAGTCAGCAATTTATTTCAAAACAATCGCCACACGACACTCTTTCAAAAAGTTTGTGTTCTGATTGGCATAATATAGCTTCGTGGCATCATCCTTATTAATCCAGACATGATGATTGTTCATCGCTGTTTTTTCAGCCTTGAGAATCAACGGCTTGTCGCCGATACGGTCGGTATCTGCTTTGGCAGCATCCATATCACGATAATATCCGGCGATGCCACGCATCACGGCAAACTCCCGGCTAACCGTCAGGTTTCCATAAACCTGCTGATTATCTTCCCCGGTCAATACCATCGGTGCAATTGACGGGCTGACATCCAATTCGCGGGTATCGATGATCACACCGGTATAGCGCTCGGCAGATTCCCGGTTATTACCGGAAGCCGAATAATTGGTAATCCCGGCATTCTCAACGCCCTGATCAATAAAGGGTAGGACGGTTTCGATCAAGCCATTCCGGTTCTGGAAAAGAATGCCAATCTTTGCCGTTGCTAATGGTGCGCTGCGGCGCCATTCCACTGTCGGCTCTTCGATTTCAACGGCATGCTTCACCAATGTTTTTTCAATTTTAGCCGCAATATCAGCGTCTTTCAGCAAGCCCTGACGGACACTATAAACAGCCTGCACCAGCATACCGGAAATAAAGCGGGCTGCTTCGGCATATGCACGAACCGTCGCGGCTTCCTTGGCATTAATTTCCGCCTGCACTTCATTCACCGTCTCGCGCATATCGACAGTACCGGTTGCTTCGAACTCCAGGAACTGATTTTCAAAATCCGCGACTGCCCGAACATTGTTCCCCTGCACATCACCAGACATTGTGTAACGAGTAGATGATTCCTGCTCTTGCTTCGCTCTTTCCCACCATTCCTGTCCGTAGATTGCCTGTGCACAAAACACTGTAAGCAGAACAATAATTATTCGCTGTAATACTTGACGTTTATACATACTTCCTCCTGATAGAAATGTCTGAATTCACATTGTTTTCAATTTTATCCTTCTTCAAAAAACACATCAAAATAACTCATGCGGCTGAGCACTCTTTCCAGGTAATTGCTGGTTTCTTCCGGGGAATGATTGCGCAGCAGCCGGTATAATTCATCATATGAAGCCCTATCGCCATTATGGCGCTTATACACTTTTTTCCGGACATTATGCGGTCCCCAGTTATAGGAGCAAATTGACAGTGCCCGGGTCTTTTCCCACACCGGCTCCACTTTCCATTCCTTATAAATCAGCACATGAAGATAGCCACAGCCAAGCTGGATATTGTTTTCCGGATTGTAAAGATATTCCGGGGAAACCATTCGATCCTCATTAAAAAGGAAGCGATAGGCATCGCGGGCGCCCCAGCGGGGAATCAGCTGCATTAAACCGTAGGCATCCGCGTGAGATTTGGCCATGGGATTGAATGCGGATTCGGCATAAATAATCGCCAGTACCAGCTTCGGTGGCAGTTTCAGTTCTTCACTATACTTAACCACGATGGGAATATACTCTTTTGCCCGGCGAACGACATGGTTCTGCACAAAGGGCACTTCGAGGCGATAGCGGATTCGACCCACCCCATCCCGGGAGGTGAAGTTATCTGCCGGCTGTAAGTTATTCCCGGCATTCTGATCGTAAAATTGCCGGGCATTATCACGATCTACGGTTTGCTCATCATCCGGGCGAAAAAGAATTTGATCCTGCAATGGTTCTTCACCGGATTGGTCATTCGGCTGAAAAAGGCTTTGGAAATGCTCTCTTCCCCGGTCCCGCGCGGTTTGTCCCGGATCGGGATCGTCCCGGCGAACAAGAATCTCAATACGAAGCAAGCCATTATCATAATCCACATCGCTGCGGCTGTTCAGGTCGTCACTATATTCGACATAGGTCGTCCGATCAGAATCGACAAAGCGCTGCCACTTGGACTCGATGCGATTCACCCATGCCTTGTAATTGGCATCCTGGCGAGCGAGGTAATCTTTGTGACTCTGCTCCTGCCAATCGACCAACTCTTCAAATTTGTCATCGAGCCGCTGAAAGGGGTCCTCCTGAGCGACCATCGGCACGGCCAGAAAAACCAGCACAATCCAATAAGATAATTTCATTAATTTAACCATACTCATCTCCATTTTACTGCCAGGGAAAACTGCTTTATTTTACCCGCTTTCTTTCTTCGCTCATTTCGCAATGACGCTATAAGTCGCTAAATCTTCGGCGCGTTCGCTAACCGGAAGGGTTGACAGCCATTCGCCCAGTTCCGTCAGCGCGACCTGGGTATTTTTAAAAATCTTTATCCCATTCTGCTCTTCGATTTCATCGAGAAACTCTATTGGTCGCTTTGTAGCAATCACCTTGATAAATTCCCGATCTGCCGTATGGCCTTCAAGATTCGCCACCCGGATACGAAGCCCGGTTTCGCGTTCTGCTTTACTGGGAATTTGCAGGGTTTGATTTTTAATCAAACGGTTATCGGGCTGATAATCATTGGGGTATAAAACATAAATGTCATTATTTGCGGCGATATTCAAAACAATAAGATAACAATCTTTGGTTGCCCGAACATTCATCCATAGCTCGTCCCCGGCGGTAAATCCGGTTTTATTGAGGGAG
>JAUIFT010000499.1 GCA_030430345.1 Calditrichia bacterium
AAAAGGGTGGGGAATGAAACTCGACTACGCCTATGTAGATAGTGTCATTGATGAGGGCATTAGCCACGTATTTTCCTGGCGATTTCTTTTCTAGAAGCGCTGGTCGAAGAGTCGGAAATAATACTTTCAAATTGGTATTCGCATTTTTGTGTGAATCACCGTACATTTTCAGATGACGGTGCCTGGCAACGGTTTTAAAGTTCAGCGAATTGTATAGGAAAATTTCATGAAAATTGTTTGTAAGATTTTGTTTATATGGATGTTAATACTCCTACCCATGTTCGGGGGAGAAGCAAATGAGGGTAAAACCGGTCTGGCATTCCTGAAGATCGGGGTTGACGCCCGGGCTGCTGGTATGGGAGAAGCCTATACGGCTGTTGCGAACAATGCGTATACGACCTACTGGAATCCTGCGGGATTACTGGGGGCGGATCATAGCAATGTCGTATTTATGCACAGCAATTGGTTGCTTGATGTGAACAGCGAATTTGGGGCGCTGCAATTTAATGGCAAAAAGTCCAGCCTGGCATTTCATGTATATACTTTGAATGTCGGTGGCATTGAAGTGCGCAGTACACCGAGCCGTCAGCCGGTCGAAGAAACAGGTGCACAATATGCATCGGTTGGTGTTTCCTATGCCCGAAACTTCAGCAGTAAGCTGGATGTCGGCGTCACTGCAAAATATCTCTACGAAAAGATTCTTTTTAATTCCGCCGGCGGTTATGCGCTCGATCTGGGATTTTCCTATGCCGCCAGCAATCAGCTGAAAGTTGCGGGTACGATTCAAAATTTGGGCTCAATGAATGAATTTGCCCAGGTCTCAACCAAGCTTCCCGCGTTATTGCGGATAGGAGCAGCATACCAGCTTGGCCAGGCCGTTGGCCCCGCTGAGCTACTATTGGCCGGAGATGTTGTGCTCCCGTTCGAAGAAAATTTACGGATGCATGTTGGCCTGGAAGCAGCTTTATGGCAACAATTGATTTTACGGGGCGGGCTGGTGAATGGCTATGAATCCCGCAGCTTCAGCTTTGGATTGGGCATACGGAAATCCGCATTCCATTTCGATTATAGCTATTCTCCATTTAACGAAGATTTAGGAAACGCCCAGAGATTCTCAATCTACCTGGCAATATAAGGAAACAGTGATGGCGGAAAATATTATTATCTATTGTGATGGCGCATGTTCGGGAAACCAGTATGATGAGAATGTTGGGGGTTGGGGCGCAGTTATCAAACGCGAGAATGGCGTTAAGCGAATATATGGGGGAGAGGTAAATACCACTAATAATCGAATGGAGTTGACTGCCTGCATTAAATCGTTGGAAGATGTACGGAATGATGGCCTGGCAGTCTTACTTTATTCCGACAGCGCCTATCTGGTGAATTGTATGAATCAAAAGTGGTACGTTAACTGGCAGCGAAATGGCTGGCGGAACGCTAAAAAGCAGCCGGTGGAAAATCAGGATTTATGGGAAAGAATATTGACCCTAATCACCGCTGTAAGGGTGCGTTTTCATAAAGTAAAAGGACATGCCGGAATTGAATTGAATGAACTGGCCGATGGATTGGCCAATCGTGGAATGGATGAACTGGCGGATAATGAACCCGGCTATTCAAAAGTCCTTTAGCTTTTGCAGGGGCAAGCAAATTTTAAGCGAAACTTTCTATTAATGAACTGCTTCGAATCCTTCCACAAGGACTGTGGAATATGACAAAAAAAAAATGGATTTACTGGATCAAATTACTGGTCAGCCTAATACTGCTGGTAATTATTTACCGCAAGGTCAACAATCACGACGCTATCCTGGAAGCTTTTCAGGCAACGCGGTGGTGGCACCTGGCGATTTTTATCTCCCTGGTTATCCCCAATTATTTCCTCCAATTTCTGAAGTGGCGGTTTTTGCTGCGCCGCCGTTTTCATGATGTCGAGAATAAAGCTGTTTTCGGCTCTCTGCTTTTTGGCAGCACGTTGGGATTGATAACCCCGGGCCGCCTGGGAGAACTGGGGCGCGGGCTGTTCTTCCCGAATAAGGATCGATTGGCAATTACCGGATTAAATGTGCTGGATAAATTTGCCAATCAACTGCTGGTGTTTACCCTTGGGGGCATCTCGCTGGTTATTATTAACTATCGGATAGAATTTCTCAAAGGAAGCAGTTACTGGACAATATTGATTGCCGGCTGTCTGCTGCTTATTGGCATCTGGAGCCTGGTTTTGCGGCCGAGTCTGCTCAGCAATGTTGCCCGCCGTTTATTGAGGGGATTTAGCTGGCGGAAAAAAATTTTACCGCTGGTGAACGGTTTCGATAACCTTCGTGCTGGCGATGGGCTCATTGTGATGGGATATACTGCCCTCATCTATTCCCTGATCGTCTGCCAATATCATCTGCTGCTGCACTCATTCAATGGCATTACTTTCTGGCAATCCTGCGTCGCAGTAATGTCAATGCTGTTTATTAAAACCCTGCTGCCGATATCATTTGGCGACCTTGGCACCCGGGAAATGCTGGCGATTTTCTTTTACGGCATTTTTCATGTTTCCGAAGCGGCCGTCTTTAACGTGTCCATTCTTATCTTTATGATTAACGTTTTGCTGCCGGCTTTAGTGGGGTTGTATTATGTTTTTCAGGTGCGGGATTTACCGGGAAGCGCTACGGAAGAAGACTCCAATATTATCGCCTCAGAAAACCCCTAAGCATTTATTTTACTTACTATTATCTTTTCCAGCCCAATTTTTGTAAACTGTTCTCTTTTGCTAAATTGATACGATAAGTAGTATTGCAGGCGCAGGATATTTTCCGGAGATGGTATGATCATTGAGCCGCTGTTTTTAGGTTTAAGCGTATTTTATGGTAGTATAATCTGTTTCTTCTTTATCGGCATTATACGGGAAAAGCGCCGTCAGGAACGGCAGCGCAATTACCAGCCGACGGTTTCAATTGTTGTGCCGGCAAGAAATGAAGCTGCAGCCATTACCCAAACCCTGGAAAGCCTTGCCGCTCAGGATTATCCCAGCGAAAAGCTGGAAATACTCATCGTCGATGATCATTCCCGCGACGATACAGATACAATCGTCGAACAGTTCATCGAAAATACGGCAGAGAAAAATTTCCAGCTGGTTCGTCATCGAACCAATGGTGAAAAACCAACCTTTAAGAAAACCGCCATATCGTACGCGCTGCAATTTGCCAGCGGCGAAATTATCATAACTACCGACGCAGACTGCGAAGTTCAGCCGGGCTGGGTTTCCTCCATGATAAGCCGCTTTGACGAAAATACCGGTTTGGTAGCGGGATTAATCGCATTTGGAAAACCCCATGAGAAAACACTCTTTCATAAATTGCAGACCCTGGAATATGCCGGCCTGGTTTTTTGCGGGGTAGGGGCTATCGGCAATAATTACCCGATTATCTGCAATGGCAGCAATCTAAGCTATCGCCGTGCAGCGTTTGACGCGATTGGAGGATTTGAAGGGCACGAACACATCCCATCCGGCGATGATGATCTGTTTATGCAGAACCTCCATC
>JAUIFT010000500.1 GCA_030430345.1 Calditrichia bacterium
CCGCCGGCGCCAATTTGGTCGACCAACTCATATCCGGGAATTACCGGTAAATCGCCCGTGGGTGATTCAATCCGGTCGAATCTTTGCATGTCACTGATTGCGGCTTTCAGCAACCCCAGCAATTCCGGCGACTCGCGAACCTGCGGATGGTTTGCAAAAAACTCTTCGATGGTATCCGGTCCGCCAACATCGGTCGCTTGTTCCCATTCGAGAATCAAATCCTCAACGATTGATGACGGCAGCCCTGAAGGGTTTTCATGGTTGTGGCTGGAATCACTCATCAGCTTGTCACTTTTCAAGATGAATCATTTTTCTCAAGCAGATCCGCGGATCGACGCGAAAAATCGGTATCAGACGAGCACGTGACGAGCAACACGGAAAGGCGTTGCTAACGTAGCAAGGTTTAGATTCACCGATGTTAGAATCGAACAACCGGATACAAACCGAAGAGCGAACCATTGCCAGCATTAGCGGCAACACTATTACCTTGACAGAAGCATTGGATCATGATCATCCTACTTTTCAGAATGGCAAATATGCCGGCGAAGTAGCACTGCTTTCCCGTAACGTTATTGTGGAATCCAAGGAACCTAATGGCGTGCGGGGGCACACCATGTATCATTATCAGTCCCGCGGTAGCATCAGTTATGCGGAATTTGCCCATCTGGGTAAAGAAGGTGTGCTGGCCCGTTATCCGGTGCATTTCCATATCCTTCGTGATAGTAATCGTGGCAGCTTTGTTATCGGCGCTTCCATTTGGGATTCCGATAACCGCTTCCTGACTATCCACGGCACCAACTACCTCTACGTGAAAGATGTGGTTGGCTACAAGTCGAAAGGACATGGTTTCTTTATGGAAGATGCTTCGGAAGTGTTCAACTTCCTGGATAACAACCTGGCCGTACAGTGTTTTGATGAAGCGAAAATTCCAAACCAGGCCCTGGAGTATGATAAAAACGACGGCGCCGGTTTCTGGTGGGCCAATGCCCGGAATGCCTTCATCAACAATGTTACTAATGAGACTGATAAATACGGTTTCCAGTTCGAAATTCGTGATAACATCGAAGCGACCGTAATGATGATGGATGGCAATTATCAAGATGATGTGCAGGTCAACAAATTGTCAAACATTCTCTTCAAGGATAACGAAGCCCATGGCAGCATGGAATATGGCCTGGTATTGGATGGCGGAGATGCGCCGGTTGAAGATCCTTTCTATATTGAAAACATGAAAATCTGGGGATGCTGGAGAGCATTGCGTCCGGATATGAACAATTTTTATTTCAAAAATTTGAGCGCATGGAATCATGCATATGGGATGTATGCGCTTGATCCGAAAAATGGTCGTGTCGAAAATTACTCTGCAATTAACACTGGTAATCATGCGATGTCTTTCCAGGATCATCCGGAAGGGTTGATTACCTTTGAAGGCGTTCATATTGAAAATTCCAATGAGTGGCCTTTCAAGGTGTATGGCCGCGATCCGCGTCAGGAAGATTGTGAAATTCATGTGAAGGATTATACCATTATTAACACCGAGTATGGCTGGGATGGCGCCTCATCAACATCCGGCGTAGAGCCGACACCATATATTGCATTATTCTTGCACGATTGGTTCGGTCCTAACCAGGATGCGAAAGTGATCCCGCACGTGCAGGATCCGAATGATGGCCTGAATTATCAGACGATGACCCCGATGTTCCGGGATGACATCAAAGTGGCACAGACCAATGAGCCGTTCCCCAATAATCCGATTACATTGAATGACGCAATGCCGCCGGCAACTACGATTATCTACCCGGCAAATCAGCAGCAGTTTGATGGCCAGACCAACTCCGTCACGGTTCAGGGAACCTGTATCGATCTTAGCCCGATTTCTTCCTTGACGGTTAATGGCGTTGAAGTTACCCCGGTGGAAGAAAACTATCGTCGCTGGGAAGTTACGCTGAACAATCTGCCGCAGGGCATTGTTCATCTGGAAGCAAAAGCAACTGATTCAAAAGGTAATGTGGAATTGAATCCGCATACGATCATTATCGGTGTCGGCGCAACTCCGGTTGGCACTGATTCCGATGCTACGCAACCGATTATTCCGGCGGGATATATTCTGGAAGATAACTTTCCGAATCCATTCAACCCGGAAACGCAAATTCGCTTTTCTGTATCGAATCTGAATCAGGATTTAAGCGATGTTCAAATCAATATTTATAATGTGCTCGGACGTAAGGTTCGTACCCTAGTTAATCAAAAAATGTCGCCCGGTCAGTATACCCGTACCTGGGATGGCCGAGACGATCAGGGCGTATCCGTTTCTACCGGCGTCTACATCTACGAGATGAGAGCCCGCGGTAAAAATACCGCTGTGTTCCGGGAAGCGAAAAAGATGCTGCTCGTCAAATAGTCGAAACTTATTGGGCACAACAGACAGTCGGCGCATCTGCGCCGGCTGTTTTGCTTTTTACCAAATACCCAATTTTGAATCCATTTTACTATTGAAAATAAGATTTTATTAAACCGAGGCACTCCCTTGAAAAACCGCTTACAAATGCTGCTTTTAATGTTTTCAATCAGTCTTTTCGGGCAAGACACCCAGCCTGTCGAGCTTGTTCCCGGTATTGTCGATGTTTCCGAGAAAACCGGCCGTTTTTTACCGCAGGACATTATATACAGCGATGAAAACGGTGATTCCGTTTTACTGGCAAAATTACTCGACAAACCGGCGATTATGAACCTGGTTTATTATCGCTGCCCGGGCATATGTTCGCCGCTGTTGAGTGGAACGGTAAAAGTGATTGAAGAAATCAGCCTGACACCGGGAGCGGATTTTAAAGCATTGCCCCTCAGCTTTGACGAACGGGAAACTCCGGACCTGGCCAAGGCAAAAAAAGCCGGTTACTATCAGACCATGAACCGGGAATTTCCGGAAGCGCAATGGCATTGGCTGACCGGCAATAATGCCAACATTAAAAAACTGACCCGTGCAATTGGGTTTTATTATCACCCTGCCGGCAAAGATTTTGCGCACCCGCCGCTGCTGCTGGTTTTGTCTCCGACGGGAAAGATCGTCCGTTATTTTGTTGACACCAGTTTCTCGCCATTTGAATTAAAAATGGCCTTGATTGACGCTGCGGAAGGGCAGGGATTATCATTAACATCCCGCTTGCTGGATTTTTGTTATGATTATGATGCAGATGAAAAGCTCAGCCGGCTAAACACAACCCGCATCGGGAGCAGCACTCTGCTGGTGCTGTTGATGATGATCGGGGGATTTGTGATCACTCATAATCGCCGAAGGAAAAGCTAGCGGCAGTTGCCCCAAAGGGATGTACGGCAGCACTTGGCAGTAAAAGTTTTCGAGTTGTATAAGTCCTGTTAGAACAATCGTTTATCTTGCTACTGCTAACTATCAATCATCGCCATTTGGGCCGGAGTAATCAGCTTTTGCCGGAATAATTCCTGAATGACCGTTTCGGTCATTTCGCTGGAAAAGGGAAACTCGTAGCGAATATCGAGCACGTAAGCTTTC
>JAUIFT010000501.1 GCA_030430345.1 Calditrichia bacterium
AAGCCATGGACTTGCTCACGCGCTTTGACTTGGCTGAGCACGCCGGGCGCAAGGTCGCGGAACTGCCCGGCGGTGTGCGCAAGCTCTTGGACATCGCCATGGCCATGACACTGGAGGGCCTGAAAGGCATCTCCGCAGCCTTTCTCCCGGAAATCCACAACCTAAGGGCTCACCCCGGGCAAATCGACAGTGCGGCGAATATTCGCGATTTAATTGCCGGCAGCCAACTGCTGGATAGACGTCCCATGAAGGTTCAGGATGCTTACAGTCTGCGCTGCCATCCGCAGGTCATGGCCGGTATCCGGGACACTCTTGCTCACATCGAAAATGTGCTGATGCGCGAAATGAATTCCACCAACGACAACCCGATCATTATTCCCGGCCTCGACGCCGTCAACAAGGCAATTTCCGGTGGTAATTTTCACGCGCAGCCAGTAGCCTTTGCAGCAGATTTTCTTAGCATTGTGCTCTGCGAAATTGGCAACATCTCCGAGCGACGCATTTTCCGGATGTCGGACAAGAACTTAAATGGCGGCCTTCCCTCTTTTTTGATTTCCGATCCCGGTTTGGAAAGTGGCCTGATGATCGCGCAATACACTGCAGCCTCTCTTGTCTCCGAAAACAAAGCGCTGGTACACCCGGCCAGTGTAGATTCGATCCCCTCTTGTGAGAACCAGGAAGACCACGTAAGCATGGCCCCGATCGCAGCCCGGAAAGCACGCTCAATTCTCGGGAACGTCGAAAAAATTCTGGCGATTGAGTTTCTCTATGCTGCCCAGGCGCTGGATTTTCGCTATAATATGGCCCGGCAAATCGACGATATCTCTCAGGAAAATTTTTTCGGCAAGGGTAGTTTTGCAGCGTACGCCGCTATCCGTCAGCAAATTCCTTTTCTGGATAAAGACCGCCCGGTATATGCGGATATGGCCCGGATGCGTAAGCTTCTTCTGGACGAGAAATTCCTTGCAGCGGTAGAAAATGCCGTTGGAGAACTTCGCTGATTTTTCCGGGAATAAAACGAATATTGCCCTTATCCTGATAAGGTTACCCCTTTAAGCAGCTCCCGATGCTGAATCATCCGTTTATATCACATTTAGGGGGTATTGTCCAATCATTGCCGCTGATTTACTTTTAATTAGCACAGTTTGACAAATCGCAATCTTCACTAAGGATAACCCATGATGCCCGCTTTCAAGATATTCTTATTAACCGCCGGTTTTATGTTTACAATAATTTCTGCCCAGAATCAGTCGCCACAAGTCCGCAATGTGCTGGCAGTTGCCGATACAGTAAATGGGATCGTTACAATCAGTTACGATTTAAACGATAGCGAGCAGGATAGTATGGAAGTCTCCCTGCGGGTCTCCGACAATAGCGGTATCACCTATCTTTTTCCGGCAGATTCGGTTGCCGGAGATATTGGTTATCCGGTGCTTCCCGGCACCGGGAAACAAATTATTTGGCGATACGATCCGTCCTTAACCAAGCTAACGGAGAAGTCGCTGGCAAGCTTTCAGGCAAAGGTAATTGCCGACGATCTCTATGAAATAGACATTCAAACGATTGTTGATCAGGTCGATAGCAATAACATGCTCAATAACCTGCAAGCGATTGAAGGCGTTCGCCATTTTAGCAGCGGCGCCGCTTTGTGGGAAACGACGAACACTTTTATCGAGAATAAATTTCTCGATAAAAGCCTGCAAACGTACCGCCACGAGTTCAATTACAATACTGTCACGGCTGCGAACATTATCGGGCGCTTACCGGGCAATGGAGAGGAAGCTGTCACCTACATTATCGATGGTCATTTTGACACCGTTCCCAATACACCCGGCGCAGATGACAACGGGAGTGGCGTGGTTGGTATGCTGGAGGCCATGCGCATATTGTCCGCGTATCATTTTAAAAACTCCATTGTCTTTATTGGTTTTGATCTGGAAGAAGTGGGGCTGGTTGGCAGCCTACGGTATGTTACTGATGCAATTCCTGCTTATCAGCAAACCGCCGGGGTTATAAATTTTGAAATGATCGGCTTTACCTGCAATGAGGCTGGGTGCGATGACTTTGCGCCGCTCGGCAATTACATCCATAACATTAGCGATGTGAATGCCAACCCCTTACGCCAACAATTCGATCTCTCTGCAGCAACTTATGTCCCCGCACTAAATGTGCTTTCCACTCAGGCAGATCCCAGCAATCCCAATTTTCGCAGAAGCGACCATGCCCGTTTCTGGGATGCCGGAATTCAGGCGCTTTTTCTCACTGATGGAGCCAATTTCCGCAATCACCATTATCATCAAAACAGTGACTTGATATCTACTTTAAATTTTGAATTTATGAGTAATGTTGTGAAAACCAGCGTGGCAACAATCGCAACCCTTGCGGACGTTCGGCACATCGGCATCGGGTTAAGCAACGTTTTCGTTTTAAACATGACCGGCACAAGCCCGCAAGAGCCATTTCACATCAACAACTCTAGCCTTCAGCAGAACTATCCCAATCCCTTTAACCCAAGCACGAATATTGAATATACGCTGGATAAAACCTCCCACGTTGTGCTAAGAATTTTCAATCTGCTGGGAGCAGAAGTGCGCACATTGGTTAATACTGTTCAGCCGGCAGGTGCGCATCGGGTCGTTTGGGATGGACAGCAAAACAATGGCAAACCGGCATCCTCCGGCGTTTACTTGTATAAACTGGAAAATGGAGAAAACATCATTGCTAAAAAAATGACCCTGATCCGTTAGGATGTGGTGACAAAAAGGTTAAACAATAGATCCTGTTTTTTCTAATATACTGTTTATTTTCAGGATACTCAATTTTAAAATACCCAAGCTCATTCTCCCCTCCTTAGTTTACTCATTTCGGAAAATCCTTTTAATAATAATCACAGTTATTCATTTCTCTGATTGTCGGAATTTTCTTATATTAGGCAGCTAATGATTTAAAAATCACCCAAGGAGGTATATTAATGAGATATTTACTTGTTTTAGCATTTACTATTTTCCTGGCCTGCACCGCTGCAGACAATGGAGATATTGAAGAAACGCCGTCGGCCGGTGGCGATACCGGACCGATTCAAACCGAAGAAGTTAGCTACACTGATGGTGAAACTAACATGAAAGGGTTTTTAGCATATGACAAAACGAAAACCGGAAAGCGGCCGGCGGTCTTGATTGTTCATGAATGGTGGGGACATAATGACTATACCCGGAAACGCGCCACTCAGTTAGCAGAAATGGGGTACACCGCTCTTGCCATTGACATGTACGGAGACGGTAAACAGGCGGCTCATCCACAGGATGCCATGAAATTTTCCGGTGAAGTTTTTCAAAATCTTTCAGCGGGAGAAGCGCGCTTCCGGGCAGCAATGGATCTTATCAAAAATCATGATTCCGTTAATCCGGAAAAGATTGCCGCTATTGGCTATTGCTTTGGTGGCGGTATTGTTCTACACATGGCCCGAATCGGCACAGAGCTCGACGCAGTCGTCAGC